>JAQGMT010000153.1 GCA_028292185.1 Ramlibacter sp.
TGCGGTGAAGTCTTTTTGCGGGGGGTCGAGGCGGCGCGCGACTGATGCGCCAACAAAAGCGCGTCCGCATTCGGATTGACCTTCAGCGATTTGGCGAGATACGGCAGGATGCTGCCGCTGCCTTCGCCCGAACGGTGGCCGGGCACGGTCGGCCCGAAGTCGGAATCATTATCCGCGTGCGAGAAGCGCGTGTTCATGCGTGATTATTGTCGCGCTGACGGCCCGAGATAAAGCCAAAGTTACAGCATCGCCTGTTGTCGCAACATGCTGATACTCCGCCACCGGAGTATTTCACACGGTTACTGCTTTCAAGCGTGAAAAAAAACACGCACTCATGCGCGTTTGCGGCGTCCAACCGCCTTGGGGCAAGGTCTGACCCGGGTCAGACCTTGCGCAAGCGACGAGTCGTGCGAGCGGGCGCCGGCAAGGCCAACTGTGCAGCCTGTGCCACGCGCACGCAGTCCCGAATGTGCTCTTCGCCCAGGTAGCGAATCGCGGTGTAGCCCATCACGGCGGAAATAGCCTGACCGGCAATCGGTACGTACTTCGCCGCCTGTTTGGCTGTGATGCGCTTGCCCACGGTTTGCGCCATCCGGATCACCAGGTCGCGCGTAATGAACTTGCCGATCAGCACAGATCCGACCATAGCCAAGGCCTTTTCCACGTTCTCGCGCTGGTGCGCCGGAAGCGCATCCAGTTGGGCGGGTGTGAGACCGAATTCGGCATTGATGGCCGGCACGATCCGCGACAGCAGCGCGGCGTCCACCGCCCAGTCGAGGCCTGGCACTGGCACGGCGCTGGCCGCGGCGGCGACGAGCGCCCGCCGATTCAGCAACTTGCGGCTGCGCCGAACCGCGTCGGTCAGGATCGCGTTGCCTTCAGCAAGCTGCAGCGAAGTTGCCATAGCGGTAGTTTGAACCGATGAAGGCGCGCTCGCGTCCGCTCAGCGCTCGAACGACTCCAGGTCCCCGGACAGGGCCAGCCACCGTTCCTCGAGATCGCGCAATTCACCCGTGACCGCCTTCAGCCGTTGGCCGGCCTGCGCAATTTCCGCGGGCGGCAGCGCAGTCGCCAGTCTTGCTTCGAGCCCCGCCTGCTCGTCGTGCAGCCGGGCCATTCGTTGCTCGGCCTGTTCCAATTCGCGCTTGAGCGGCTTCAGGCGCGTGGCCAGTTGCTGTCGCTCCTGCGCGTCCTGTTTGCGCTGCTCCTGCGGCGTGGCAGAAGCTTGCGCGGGCGCTGCGGCCGGCTTCTCCTTTTTCTCGCGCGGGACTTTCGGCACGTCGACTGCGGCGGCGTCCTGTCGCGCCACTTCGCGCAAACGCTTGGCTTCGTCCAGCAGGTAGCGCTGGTAATCGTCCAGGTCGCCGTCGAAAGGCGCGATGCCGCCGCGCCCGACCAGCCAGAACTCGTCGCACACGGCGCGCAACAGGGCGCGGTCGTGGCTGACCAGCATCACGGTGCCCTCGAACTCGTTCAGCGCCATCGACAGCGCCTCGCGCGTGGCCAGGTCAAGGTGGTTGGTGGGTTCGTCCAGCAGCAGCAGGTTGGGGCGCTGCCAAACGATCATCGCGAGCACCAGCCGGGCTTTTTCGCCGCCGCTCATGGTGCCCACCGCCTGCTTGACCATGTCGCCGGTGAAGTTGAAGGTGCCGAGGAAATTGCGCAGATCCTGCTCGCGCCCCGGCTCGCCGGAACTGGCGCCGAGTTCGCGCGCCAGCCGGAACATGTGTTCCAGCGGAGTGTCCTGCGGACGCAGGACGTCGAGCTCCTGCTGCGCGAAGTAACCGATGTTCAGGCCCTTGCCTTCGGTGATGGTGCCGCCCAGCGCAGGGATGTCGCGGGCGATGGTCTTCACCAGAGTGGACTTGCCCTGGCCGTTCGCGCCCAGAATGCCGATGCGCTGACCCGCCATGACCGAGCGGCTGACGCCACGCAATATCGTTTTAGGTGGCGCATCCTCCACCACATAGCCGAAACTGGCATCGCGGATCGCCAGCATCGGGTTCGGCAGGTTCGCGGGCTCCTTGAATTCGAAAGTGAAGTCGGCGTCGGCCAGCACGGGCGCAATCCGTTCCATACGCTCCAGAGCCTTCACTCTGCTCTGCGCCTGTTTGGCCTTGCTGGCCTTGGCCTTGAAGCGATCGATGAACTTCTGCAGGTGCGCGATCTTTTCTTTCTGCTTGGAAAATGCCGTCTGCTGCAATTCCAGCTGTTGCACCCGCAAGGTTTCGAATGCGCTGTAGTTGCCGCCGTAGCGCGTGAGTTGTTGGCGCTCGATGTGCAAGGTGACGTTGGTCACCGCATCGAGAAACTCGCGGTCGTGGCTGATCACGAGCATGGTGCCGGCATAGCGCTTGAGCCAGGCCTCCAGCCACACGAGTGCGTCGAGGTCCAGGTGGTTGGTCGGCTCGTCCAGCAGCAGCAGGTCGGATGGGGACATCAGCGCCCGCGCGAGTTGCAAGCGCATGCGCCAGCCACCGGAGAAGCTGTTCACCGGCTCGTCCAGCTGCGAGGGCAGGAAGCCCAGTCCGAGAATCAGCGACTGTGCGCGCGGCACCGCGTCGTGTTCGCCGGCATCGGCGAGGTCCGAATGCAGATGGGCGATCTCCATTCCGTGCGCGTGATCGTCGGGATCGCTGTCGCCCGCGGCTTCCGCTTTTGCCAGGGCCGCGCGCAGTTCCATCAAGCGGGTGTCGCCGGCCAGCACGAAGTCGGTCGCGGATTCGCTGGTCTCGGGCATGTTCTGCGCCACCTGGCCGAGCCGCCACTGCGCCGGCATCGAGAAGTCGCCGCCGTCCTCATGCAAGCTGCCATCGATCAGACCGAACAGGGTGGACTTGCCCGCGCCGTTGCGGCCGACCAGGCCGACCTTCTCGCCGGGGTTGAGCGTGACGGACACCTTGTCCAGCAGCACCTTCGCGCCGCGGCGAAGGGTCAGGTTGCGCAGGACGATCACTTGCGCAGTCCCGCGAATGCTTGTTCGAAGTCCGCCAGCAGGTCGTCGACGGCCTCGATGCCCACCGACACGCGGATCAGCGAGTCGGCAATCCCCATGCTCTTGCGCTGCTCTTCGCCCATCTCCCAGAAGATGGTGCGCGCCGCAGGCAACGCGAGCGTGCGGTTGTCGCCCAGGTGGCTCGATTTGATCACCAGCTGCAACGCATTAAGAACATCGAAGGGGTCGATGCCGGGAACCATCTCGAAGCTCATCAGCGAACCGCAGCCCTTGAACAGGCGCAGCGACCGCTCATGCTGCGGATGGCTGGCAAGACCCGGGTAGTGCACCTTTGCAACGAGGGGCTGCGCTTCGAGCCACTGCGCCAACGCTTGTGTGTTGGCGCAGGCGCGCTCGACCCGCAGGCCCAGCGTCTCCGCGCCGGCGGCGATGCGATGCGCGTGTTCGCTGCTCAAGGTGCCGCCCATGTCGCGCAGCCCCTTCTTGCGAATTTGCAGCAGTCCCCAGCCGCTGGGCGCACCCTTGCGATACGCAGGAAGCATGTTTGCGTAATTGGACCAATCGAACAAACCGGTGTCGGAGACCGAACCGCCCAAGGCATTGCCGTGCCCGCAGATCAGCTTGCTCAGCGAATGCACGACGAGCGATGCGCCCACCGCCTTCGGCTGGAACAAGGCCGGCGTGGTCAAGGTGCTGTCCACGACATAGACGAGGCCGCGCTCGGCGCAGAGCTTGCCGATGGCATCCAGATCCGCGACCTGGGTGCGCGGATTGGCGATGGTCTCGACGAACACCATGCGGGTTTGCGGGCGCAGTGCATCGGCGACGTGGCGCGATTCGGTGGCGTCCACCAGACTCACTTCGCAGCCCAATTGCGAGAGGGTGTTCAACCAGCTGGCCGTGTTGCCGAACAGGAAGCGGCTGGCGACCACGTGGTCGCCTTTTTTCAACAAGGCCAGCATCGCCCCGCAAATCGCGGCCATGCCGGTGGCGAAGGAAACGGTGCCGACCGCGTCCTCCATCATGCTGATCTTGGCTTCGAGCGCGGCGGTGGTGGGGTTGCCTTGGCGGCCGTAAACGTAGCCGCTTTTGTCGCCTTGAAAAACGGCGGCGAGCTCTTCGGCCGTGGCGTAGCCGTAGCCGGTCGCGATGTGCAGGGGCTTGAGGCTGGCGCCGTGCTCGGCGCCGCCCAGCCGGTCGGCGTGCAGGATGCGGGTACTGATATCTCTCGTCATCCCCCTATTGTCGCTGCCCGAACGCCACAAGGCTTTCGCGCGTGATGAGCAACACCTGGTCTTCACCCGCGCTCGTCTCCAGCCACACCACTTCCAGCCGCGCAAAGGCGGATTCGAAATTCGACCGCTCGTTGCCGACCTCCAGCACCAGCACAGCTTGTTCGTTCATGCGGGCGGGCGCATCGCGCAGCACGCCGCGAATGAAATCCATGCCGTCGCCGCCACCCGCCAGCGCCAGTTCGGGCTCGGCGCGGTATTCGGCCGGCAATTGCGCCATGCTGGCCGCGTTGACGTACGGCGGATTGCACAGGATCAAATCGTACGGGCCGGGCGCGCCGTGCAGCCCGTCGGACTCGACGATGCTGATGCGGTCCTGCAGTCCGTGTTTGTCGACGTTGATCCGTGCCACCTGCAACGCCGGCGGCGAAATATCCGCGGCGTCTATATTCACTTCAGGCCACGCCATTGCCGCGAGCACGGCCAGGCTGCCATTGCCGGTGCACAGGTCCAGGACGCGCCGCGTCTGCTCGCCCAGCCATGCGTCCAGGGCGCCGTCGACAATCAATTCGGCGATGAAGCTGCGCGGCACGATCGCTCGCTCGTCCACGTAGAACGGCACGCCTTGCAGCCACGCTTCGCGCGTCAGGTAAGCGGCGGGCTTGCGTGTGCGGATGCGCTCGCCCAGCAATTCCTCGACGCTGTCCTGCTGCTCAGGCGATACGGCCAGGCCGGCCACGCCGTCCAGGTCATCGAGCGGCATTCCGAGTTGCCACAGTACCAGCCACGCCGCTTCGTCGAAGGCGTTGCCGGTGCCGTGCCCGAATGCGACGCCGGCCTGCTCGAGCGCGGCGGCGCTGCGCTCTACAAGTTCGATCAAGGTCATGGGCAAGGGCCCCGGCGTCAGCCCAGCGCGTCGAGGTTCTCGATGGTGCGCCGGTAGATATTCTTCAGCGGGTCGATGTCCGCCACCGCGATGTGTTCGTCGATCTTGTGGATGGTGGCGTTGACCGGCCCGAATTCGACCACTTGCGCACAGATGCGCGAGATGAAGCGGCCATCGCTGGTGCCGCCGGTGGTGGAGAGTTCGGCTTCGATGCCGGTTTCCGTGCGGATCGCGCCTTGCATCGCCCCGACGAGTTCGCCGGGCGTTGTGAGGAAGGGCAGGCCGCCGACCACCCAGTCCAGCTGATAGTCCAGCGCGTGGCGGTCCAGCACTTCGCGCGTGAGCTTCTGCAGGCCTTCCGGCGTTGACTCCGTGGAGTACCTGAAATTGAAATCGATCACCACCGTGCCCGGGATGACGTTGCTTGCGCCGGTGCCACCGTGGATGTTGCTGATCTGCCAGCTGGTGGGCTGGAAGAACTCGTTCCCCCAGTCCCATTCCAGCGTGGCCAGTTCGTCCAGCGCCGGCAGCGCCAGGTGAATCGGGTTCTTGGCAAGTTGCGGAGAGGCGATGTGGCCCTGAATGCCTTTCACGGTGAGCTTTCCGCTCAAGCTGCCGCGCCGTCCGTTCTTGATCATGTCGCCCACGCGCTCCACCGATGTGGGCTCGCCCACGATGCAGTAATCCAGCCGCTCGCCGCGCGACTTGAGGCGTTCGCAGACCACCACCGTGCCGTCGATCGACGGGCCTTCCTCGTCGCTGGTGATCAGCAGCGCGAGACTCAAGGCGGGATCGGGACGCGCGGCGAGAAACTCCTCCACGGCCACCACGAAGGCCGCGATCGATGTCTTCATGTCGGCGGCGCCGCGGCCATAGAGCTTGCCGTCGCGATGCGACGGCGCGAACGGATCGCTGCTCCATTGCTCCAGCGGACCCGTGGGAACCACATCGGTGTGGCCCGCGAACATCAGGGTGCGAGCCGCTGCGCCAGCGGCCTTGCCGGGCCGCTTGGCCCAAAGATTCGTGACGCGGAAATGATCGGGGCCGCTGACGATGCTTTCGCACGCGAAGCCCAGCGGCTCCAGCCGCTCAGCGAGGATCTGCTGGCACTGCGCATCGTCCGGCGTGAGCGAGCGGCGCGCGATCAGCTGTTCGGTCAGGTGCAGCGCACGGTTCATGGCAGACCAGACGGCGCCGGGCCGCCCCAAGCCGGCTGCGGCCCCCTCGGGGGGCAGCGCAGACACGAAGTGGCAAGCGTGGGGGCCATATATTCGAGCTTAGTGTTTGACGTCGAGCGTGATCTCGGTGAAGGAGGGCTCTTCGGCCATGTCCTCATCCGACGCGCCTTCTTCGGCCACATCCATATCCTTGCCGGCGAAGTCGTTTTGCAGGCGCCATTGCAGGTTGGTCGGCGAATCGGCGTAGGCGAGGCCTTCCTTCTTGTCCACCGTGCCTTCGACGATCAGGCGCGCGATGTCCTGCTCGAAGGTCTGCGAGCCTTCG
>JAQGMT010000165.1 GCA_028292185.1 Ramlibacter sp.
ATGCCCAAAGTCGAGGCAACCGCGCCATACAACTCAACGGCAGCCGCCGGGTCCGCCCCCGTGGTCCGCAGCAATTCCTATCGATGGGGCCAGCTCGTCCTGGGAATCGTGTGCATGGCCATGGTCGCCAACCTGCAGTACGGCTGGACCTTGTTCGTCGGCCCGATCGGCGAAAAACATGGCTGGACTCGAGCCGCCATCCAGGTGGCGGTCACGTTCTTCGTGCTCACCGAAACCTGGCTCGTCCCGATTGAAGGCTATCTGGTCGACAAATTCGGCCCGCGCGTGGTGGTCATGGTGGGCGGCATCCTCTGCGGCATTGGCTGGGTCGTGAACTCCTATGCCGACACGCTGACGCTGCTGTATGTGGGCGCCGCGATCGGCGGTGTTGGCGCCGGCGCGGTGTATGGCACCTGCGTGGGCAACGCCCTGAAGTGGTTCCCGGACCGTCGCGGCCTTGCCGCCGGGCTCACCGCAGCGGGTTTTGGCGCCGGTTCGGCGCTGACCATCGTCCCGATCTCGGCCTACATCAAGTCCAGCGGCTACGAAGCCGCCTTCTTCTACTTCGGCATCGGTCAGGGCGTGATCGTGTTCCTGCTGTCCTGGTTCCTGACCAAGGCGCCCGACGCGAAGAAGATCACTGGCGCCTCGGTGGCGAAGGTGCAGCAGACGCGGCGCGAATACGGCCCGGGCGAGATGGTGCGCAAACCCGTGTTCTGGGTGATGTACCTGATGTTCGTGATGGTCGGTGCCGGGGGCCTGATGGCCGTGGCTCAGCTGGCACCGATCGCGAAGGATTTCAAGATTGCGGACGTGCCCGTCAGCCTCATGGGCCTGGCCCTTCCCGCGCTGACGTTCGCTCTCACGATCGACCGAGTCCTCAACGGCGTTTGCCGCCCGTTCTTCGGCTGGGTGTCCGACCAGATCGGCCGCGAGCTGACGATGCTGATCGCGTTCGGCCTCGAATCTGCCGGCATCCTGGCGCTGTACAAGTTCGGCCAGGACCCGGTGCTGTTCGTGATCCTCACCGGCGTCGTGTTCTTCGCCTGGGGCGAGATCTACAGCCTGTTCCCCTCCACCTGTGCCGACACCTTCGGCTCCAAATACGCTGCCGGCAACGCCGGCCTGCTGTACACGGCCAAGGGTACGGCGTCGCTGCTGGTTCCGCTTTCCAGTGTGCTGGCTGCGGCGACCGGAGGCTGGCACGCGGTGTTCATCGTCGCGAGCGCAATGAATGCCGTCGCCGCGCTGATGGCGTGGTTCGTGCTGCGGCCGATGCGCAAGGCGCAGATGGACCGTTCGGTGCAGGAAGCAGCAGCGGGAGCCTGAACATCTTGCTTGCTGCCGGGCTTCGGCCCGGCCCGAGGGCTTGTGCGCACCGCGGGACGCGGGGCACAGGCCCTTAGATTTTTCCGCTCTTCTTCAGGCGGCTCAGCGTCTCGGCCGAGAGGTTCAGGTAGGACGCAAGTTCCTTTTTCGGAATGCGGTCCTGCAGTTCGGGGTGCTTGCGCACGAAGCGCTTGAAACGACCCGGCGCGTCCAGCAAGTGCAGCGTGATGGTGTGCGCCATGATTTCGCTCATCTCCTGCATCACCGAATACTCGAAGGACTGCTTGATGCCCGGATGCCTTTCGAGAAACGCCACCCACTCGCGCATCGGCAACTTCGCCACCCGCGCCTTGGTGACGCTGAGAATGCTGTAAGGGGTGGGCGTGCCCAGCCGCCAGGCGGCATAGCTGGTCTCCATGTCGCCTTCCTCGGTGAAGCGCAGGATCATTTCCTTGGCTTCGGCGTTGGTCACCACGCGCTTCAATACGCCATCGAGAATGAAGTACTGCTCCATCTCGTGCACGCCCTGGTTCAGCAGCGCCTCGCCCTTCTGGCAGTCCACCACTTCGAGGTGCGGCTCCAGCTCGACCATCTGAGCCGCCGTCATGCCCTTCAGAACGATGTTGTGCGCCAGCTGGACGCGAATGACGTTCTTCTCGGGGTGGCTGTCGACGGATGACATGGATGAGGGAGACCCGGGGCACAACGGTGCGCGAAGGGCCCGAATCCGTGAAAATTGACCGTGGTCAAGAGCGAAAACGGGGTGGATTCCTATGATACCGCCACGGTGAAAACGGCCTATTCCGCACGGTGCGGAGATACGGCGCCCAACCCGAGACACCCTCCATGACGAACGAAACCCCATCGCAAGACACGACCGACGGCTTCCATCTGATCATCGATGCGTTGAAGCTCAACGGCATCGACACCATCTTCGGCCTGCCCGGTATCCCCATCACCGACCTCACGCGGATGATGCAGGCCGAAGGCCTGCGCGTGATCTCGTTCCGTCACGAGCAGCACGCCGGCAATGCCGCCGCTGCCGCGGGCTTCCTCACGCAAAAACCCGGCATCTGCCTCACCGTGTCCGCGCCCGGTTTCCTGAACGGCCTCACCGCGCTATCCAACGCGACGACCAACTGCTTCCCCATGATCCTGATCAGCGGCTCGAGCGAGCGCGAGATCGTCGATCTGCAGCAAGGCGACTACGAGGAGATGGACCAACTCGCCATCGCCAAGCCGCTGTGCAAGGCGGCCTTCCGCGTGCTGCACGCCGAGGACATCGGCGTGGGCATCGCACGCGCGATTCGTGCGGCGCTGTCCGGCCGTCCGGGCGGCGTGTACCTCGACCTGCCGGCCAAGCTCATGGCCCAGACGATGGATGCGGCAGCGGGCAAGAAGTCGCTGATCAAAGTCGTCGATGCGGCGCCCAAGCAGATCCCCGGCGCTGACGCCGTCAAGCGCGCCGTCGACCTGCTCAAAGGCGCGAAGAAGCCCCTCATCCTGCTGGGCAAGGGCGCAGCCTACGCGCAGTGCGACGCCGAGATCCGCAGCTTCGTCGAGAAGAGCGGCATTCCCTACCTGCCGATGTCGATGGCCAAGGGCCTGCTGCCGGACAA
>JAQGMT010000175.1 GCA_028292185.1 Ramlibacter sp.
GCGTGCCGTGACGGGGAAGGCGGGAAGACTTACGAGATCAAGGCGCGTTGCGTCATCAACGCCACCGGCGTCTGGGTGGACGAGCTGCGGCAACAGGACGGCGAAGCGATCGGCCGTCCGGTGAAACCGATGGTGGCGCCCAGCCAAGGCATCCACGTGGTCGTCGACCGCGAATTCTTGCCCGGCGACCACGCGCTGATGGTGCCCAAGACTTCGGATGGCCGCGTGCTGTTCGGCGTGCCCTGGCTCGGCAAGATCATCCTGGGCACCACCGACACCCCGCGGCATGACCTGCCGCAGGAGCCTCGGCCGTTCAAGGAAGAACTGGAGTTCATCCTGCGGGAGTCCGCTCGTTACCTGGTCCAAGCACCGGGTCCGCAGGACATCCGAAGCATCTGGGTTGGCTTGAGGCCCCTGGTCAAACCGCTGGGCGAAGAGGGCGACGATACCAAGCAGCTCAGCCGCGAGCACACGGTACTGGTCAGCCGCAGCGGCCTGGTCACGGTGACGGGCGGGAAGTGGACCACCTACCGGGCGATGGCCGAGGACGTCCTGGAGAAATGCGCGGACAAGCATTTACTGGAGCGCACGCGCGGCGGAGTGACCACCAGCTTGACGCTGGTCGGCGGCGGGCCGGTCGCCGGGCCCCGGCCTCCCCTCTGCGCCCCCCAGGGGCTGCATTCTTTTGGCAGTGAGGCGGCCTCGGTGACCCAGCTTGCGGGTGCCGCGCGTGAACTGGGCGGTGGCTTGACCGAGGCGATGGTGCGGTTCGCCGCCCGCTACGAGTACGCGCGCACCGTGGAAGATATGTTGGCGCGCCGCTGGCGGCTGTTGTTCCTCGACGCCCGGCTCGCGGGGGCTATGGCGGCAAGCGTCGCCGCCATCCTGCAGCAGGAAACCGGCGCGGATCCCCAAGTCGCCGCGTTTGAGGAACTGGCTCGCCTGTACCTCACGCTGCCGTCCTGAACGGGCGCCGCCCCGGTTGACAGCCTCCCGCCGGTAAGACATAATCGCGGGCTGCGCTTAAAAACGCATATCTGCCCAATGCGGGAGCGCCGTGAGTGGTTCACGGCGCCGACGACGGGCCCAAGACTGACCTGAAGCCAGAAAGCGAAAAGCCCCTTCGGTAGACCCCGAAGGCCCCTCGCAGACGGCATTGGGTACAAGTTGGGAATACTAGAACATGATCCAGACAGAATCCCGGCTCGAAGTCGCCGACAACACCGGCGCGAAGTCCGTTCTTTGCATCAAGGTGCTCGGCGGTTCCAAGCGTCGCTACGCCAGCGTTGGCGACGTGATCAAGGTGAGCATCAAGGAATGTGCTCCGCGCGGCCGTGTCAAGAAGGGCGAGGTCTATAGCGCTGTGGTCGTCCGCACCGCCAAGGGCATTCGCCGTTCCGACGGCTCACTCGTCAAGTTCGACGGCAATGCCGCCGTGCTGCTCAACAACAAGCTGGAGCCCATCGGCACCCGCATCTTCGGCCCGGTCACGCGCGAACTGCGCACCGAGAAGTTCATGAAGATCGTGTCGCTGGCTCCCGAAGTTCTCTAAGCCAAGGACGCTTCAATGAACAAGATTCGCAAAGGCGACGAAGTCATCGTGCTCGCGGGCCGTGACAAGGGCAAGCGCGGCAAGGTCACGCTGCGCAAGGACGACACGCACGTGATCGTCGAAGGCATCAACATCGTCAAGAAGCACACCAAGCCGAACCCCATGAAGGGCGCCACCGGCGGCATCGTGGACAAGGCCATGCCGATTCACCAGTCGAACGTGGCGATCTTCAACGCGGCCACCGGCAAGGCCGACCGCGTGGGCATCAAGGTCGATGGCGACAGGCGCGTGCGCGTGTTCAAGTCCAGCGGCGACGAAATCAAGGTGGCATGAGCATGGCACAACAGAAACAGCAACAGCAGCAAGGCGCCACGGCACGTCTGCAGCAAATCTACCGCGACAAGATCGCCCCCGAACTCACCCAGAAGTTCGGCTACAAGTCCCCCATGCAGGTCCCGCGCCTGACCAAGATCACCCTGAACATGGGCGTCTCGGAAGCCGTGGCCGACAAGAAGGTCATGGACAACGCCGTGGGCGACCTGACCAAGATCTCCGGGCAGAAGCCGGTCGTGACCAAGGCAAAAAAAGCTATTGCGGGATTCAAGATCCGCGAAGGCCAGGCGATCGGCACGATGGTCACGCTGCGCGGCGTGCGCATGTATGAGTTCCTGGACCGTTTCGTCACCGTGGCCCTGCCCCGGGTGCGCGACTTCCGCGGCATTTCCGGCCGCGCTTTCGACGGCCGCGGCAACTACAACATCGGCGTGAAAGAGCAGATCATTTTTCCGGAGATCGAGTATGACAAGGTCGATGCCTTGCGCGGTCTGAATATCAGCATCACGACGACGGCCAAGAATGACGAAGAGTGCAAGGCACTCCTGGCTGGCTTCCGTTTCCCCTTCAAGAACTGAGGTTCCCAGTGGCAAAAATGGCTTTGATCGAGCGCGAGCTCAAGCGGGACAAACTGGTCGCCAAGTACGCGAAGAAACACGCGGAGCTGAAGGCAGCCTCCAACGACTTCAAGAAGAGCGACGAAGAGCGCGCGGCGGCCCGCCTGGAACTGCAGAAGCTTCCGCGCAACGCCAACCCGACGCGCCAGCGCAACCGCTGCGGCATCACCGGCCGCCCGCGCGGCACCTTCAAGCAATTCGGCCTGGCGCGCGCCAAGATCCGGGAGATGGCCTTCGCCGGCAACATCCCCGGCATCACCAAGGCCAGCTGGTAATCGGCGAGGAGTAACTATATGAGCATGAGTGATCCCATTGCCGACCTGCTGACCCGCATCCGCAATGCGCAGATGGTGGCCAAGCCCACGGTGTCGGTTCCGTCTTCCAAGGTGAAGGTGGCCATTGCCCAGGTCCTGAAGGACGAGGGCTACATCGACGGCTTCCAGGTCAAGACCGACGCCGGCAAGAGCGAACTTGAAATCGCGCTGAAGTACTACGCCGGGCGTCCGGTGATCGAGCGCATCGAGCGCGTCAGCCGTCCCGGCCTGCGCGTGTACAAGGGCGCAGGCGCCATTCCGCAGGTCCAGAACGGCCTGGGCGTGGCCATCGTCACCACCCCGCAAGGCGTGATGACCGATCGCAAGGCGCGCGCCACCGGTATCGGTGGCGAAGTGCTCTGCTACGTGGCCTAAGGGAAGGAAAGAACAATGTCGCGAATCGGAAAAATGCCGGTCACCGTCCCGCAAGGCGTGGACGTGGCGATCAAGCAAGACCAGATCAGCGTGAAAGGCACGGGCGGCAACCTGTCGCTGACCTTGAACGAGCTGGTGAAAGTGACCAATGAAGGCGGCAAGCTCAGCTTTGTTCCGGCCAACGAGTCGCGCGAAGCCAACGCCATGAGCGGCACCATGCGCCAGCTGGTGAACAACATGGTGGTGGGCGTGACCAAGGGCTTCGAGAAGAAGCTGTCGCTGGTCGGCGTGGGCTACAAGGCGCAGGCGCAGGGCACGAAGCTCAACCTGACTGTGGGCTACTCGCACCCCGTCAACAAGGACATGCCCGCCGGCATCACCGTCGCCACACCCACCCCGACCGAAGTCGTGGTGAAGGGCGCCGACCGCCAGCGCGTCGGCCAGATCGCCGCCGAGATTCGTGCCATCCGTCCGCCCGAGCCCTACAAGGGCAAGGGCATCCGCTACGCGGACGAGAAGATCACGATCAAAGAGACCAAGAAGAAGTAAGGGACGCCATCATGTTGACCAAAAAAGAGCAACGTCTGCGCCGTTCCCGCCAGACCCGCATCCGCATTGCGACGCAAGGCGTGGCCCGTCTGACCGTGAACCGCACCAACCTGCACATCTACGCCACCGTGATTTCCGGCGACGGCTCCAAGGTGCTGGCCACGGCCTCCACGGCGCAAGCCGACCTGCGCAAGTCGCTCGGCGGCTCGGGCAAGGGTGGCAACACCGCTGCCGCACAACAAGTGGGCAAGCTGATCGCCGAGAAGGCGAAGGCTGCCGGCGTCGAGAAGGTTGCCTTCGACCGCGCCGGTTTCGCCTATCACGGCCGTGTCAAGGCCCTGGCCGATGCCGCGCGTGAAGCCGGTCTGCAGTTCTAACGCACACGGATACCGAACATGGCTAAATTTCAAGCGAAGACTCAAGGCGACGGACCGGAAGACGGCCTGCGCGAGAAGATGATCGCGGTGAACCGCGTCACCAA
>JAQGMT010000186.1 GCA_028292185.1 Ramlibacter sp.
AGGCCGATGGTGAGGGCGAACCGCTGTTCAAGCTGCCGGGGCGGGCCTCCCATCCGCTGCCTTACCTGGGCTACGCGCCGGGAGCGTACCTGGGGCGCGCCACCGACCTGATCCTCAAGGAGTCCGCGACGGCGATTCACCTGGACCGCGTGTACGAGACTGACATGGCCGAAGGCCTGAAGGTGATGGCGCTGGAAGGCCACGGCGTCGCTTTCCTGCCTCACAGCGCGGTGAAGAAGGAACTGCGGGCCAGGAAGCTGGTGGGCGCTGCGCCCGCCGACGTGAAGGGGCTGGAGATGACCATGGAGGTGCGGGCGTATCGCGAAAAGCCGGTGGGCAAGGACGCCCCCAAGGGCACGGCCCAGGCGCTCTGGGCCTACCTCGCCGCCGGCAGCGGCGGAAAATGATCTTTCCCCGTTCGGCGTAAGCTAGCCGCCATGCCATCCACTTTCCGCGTCGAACAAGATTTCCTCGGCGAAAAACAGATTCCCGCCGAAGCGTACTGGGGTGTGCACACCGCGCGCGCCGTCGAAAATTTTCCGATCTCGGGCACGCCGATCTCCGCGATGCCCGCGCTGATTCGGGCATTCGGCTATGTCAAGAAGGCGGCGGCGCGCACCAACGCCGAACTCGGCGCGCTCGATCGCAAGCGCGCGGGCGCGATCATCCTCGCCTGCGACGAGCTCATTGCCGGCCGGCTGCACGAACAGTTCGTGGTGGATGTGATCCAGGGCGGCGCCGGCACCTCGACCAACATGAATGCGAACGAGGTGATCGCCAACCTCGCACTGGAAAAACTCGGCTTCGAGAAAGGCCGCTATGACGTGCTGCACCCGAACGACCACGTCAATGCCTCGCAGAGCACGAATGACGTGTACCCGACGGCCGTGCGTCTGGCGCTGTGGTCGGCGATCGATGGCTTGCTCGCATCGATGGCCATCCTGCGCGCCGGCTTCGAAGCCAAGGCGATTGAATTCAGTGACGTGCTCAAGATCGGACGCACCCAATTGCAGGACGCCGTGCCCATGACGCTGGGGCAGGAGTTCTCGACGTATGCGGTGATGATCGAGGAGGATGAGGCGCGCCTGCGCGAGGCGCGCGCGCTGATCCAGGAGATCAACCTCGGCGCCACCGCGATCGGCACCGGCATCAATGCGCCCGCCGGCTACGCCGACATGGCCTGCGAATTCCTCGCGCAGGAAAGCGGCATTCCGGTGGTCAAGTCCAAGAACCTGGTCGAGGCGACGCAAGACACCGGCGCCTTCGTGCAGTTGTCGGGCGTGCTGAAACGGGTGGCCACCAAGCTCTCCAAGACCTGCAACGACCTGCGCCTGCTTTCCAGCGGGCCGCAGGCCGGGTTCGGCGACATCAAGCTGCCCGCGCGGCAGGCCGGCTCGTCGATCATGCCGGGCAAGGTCAATCCGGTGATCCCGGAGGTGATGAACCAGGTGGCGTTCGAAGTGATCGGCAACGACGTGACCGTGACGATGGCATCGGAAGCCGGCCAGTTGCAGCTCAATGCCTTCGAGCCGATCATGGGATGGAGCCTGTTCAAGAGCATCTCGCACCTGAGCAACGCCTGCCTCACGCTGCAGGCCAACTGCGTGGCGGGCATCGAAGCCAACCGCGACCTGCTGGCGCGCCGGGTGCGCGAGTCGATCACGCTGGTGACCGCGCTCAATCCGATCATCGGCTACGAGAAAGCCGCTTTGATCGCCAAGACGGCGATGGCCACCGGCGCGCCTATCGATGAAGTCGCGCAATCGCTGGGCATCCTGACCAGGCAGCAGGTCGACGAACTGCTGGTGCCCGAGAACCTGACGCAGCCCTTGCGGCTCAAGCCATGAGCGCGGCGGGCACAAAGCGTGCTTTGCACCAACATGAATGGCATGCCGGCGCACCAAACCGGAGGTGTCCCCGGGGTTACAGGGTTTTAGAGGGTAATCCCGCGAGCCCGAGTCTCTAGAATTTGGTCCTGACTCAGGACCTAACGCTTCACCACAGGAGATTTGTATGAAGAAGCATTTATTGGCTTTCGCGATCGCGGCACTGGCTGCCGGCGGCGCATCGGCTCAAGCGAACGACACCCTGGCCAAGGTCAAGGCGTCCGGCAAGGTGGTGATGGGCGTGCGCGAGTCGTCGGCCCCCCTGTCCTATACGCTGGGCGGCGGAAAGTTCACCGGCTACCACGTCGAGCTGTGCCAGCGCATCCTCAAGGCGGTGGCGCCTGGCGCGGCCATCGAGTACACGCCGGTCACCTCCGCCAACCGGATTCCGCTGGTGCAGAACGGAACGGTGGACATCGAGTGCGGCTCGACCACCAACAACGTCGCACGCCAGAAGGACGTGAGCTTCGCCTTGACGACCTATGTGACCGAAGTGCGCACCGCCGTCAAAGCGTCGTCCAAGATCAACTCGATCGCCGACCTCAAGGACAAGACCGTCGCCACCACCACCGGCACCACCTCGGTGGCGCTGCTGCGCAAGCACAAGCGCGGCGCCGACATCACCTTCAAGGAGGTCTATGGCAAGGACCACGCCGACAGCTTCCTGCTGCTGGAGTCGGGCCGTGCCGATGCCTTCGTGATGGACGACAACATCCTGGCCGGCCTGATCGCCTCGTCGGCCAACCCGAAGAATTTCAAGATCGTCGGCGAAACGCTCAACGTCGAACCCATCGCCATCATGATCCGCAAGGACGACGCCGGGTTCAAGAAAGCGGTGGACGACTACATCCGTGGCGCCATCAAGTCCGGCGAGCTGAACCTGCTGTACACCAAGTGGTTCATGCAGCCGATCCCGCCGAAGAACACCAGCGTCAACCTGCCCATGGGCAAGGTCCTGGCCGAGCTGGTGAAGAATCCGTCCGACAAGCCGGCCGAAGACTTCAACGCGAAATAAGCGAGGGACGCGCGCGCCTTGACGGGCGCGCGCCGCGCAACAACGAGGAGAAGCGATGAGCCTGGACTGGCGGGTGTATTGCCTGGACACGATCGACAAGCTCGCCGTCCCCGGCTGCTTCGGCAGCGGCAAGTCCGACACCTATCTCGACTGGCTGATTGCCGCATGGGGCCAGACGGTGATCGTCGCGGCGCTGTCGCTGGTGGTCGCGCTGGTGGTGGGCTCGCTGGTCGGCATCCTGCGCACCTTGCCTTCCTCGCCGATCCTGGCGCGAGCGGCGGCCGTCTGGGTGGAGTTCTTCCGAAATATTCCGCTGCTGGTGCAGATCTTCCTCTGGTACCACGTGGTGCCGGTGCTGCTGCCGTTTTTCGCCGACACGCCCAAACTGGTGCTGGTGGTGATGGGCCTGGGCCTGTTCACCTCGGCGCGCATTGCCGAACAGGTGCGCGCGGGATTGCAGTCGCTGCCGCGCGGGCAACGCTACGCCGCGATGGCGATGGGGTTCACCACGGCGCAGACCTACCGCTACGTCCTGCTGCCGATGGCCTTCCGGATCATCATCCCGCCGCTGACCAGCGAGGGCATGAACATCTTCAAGAATTCATCGGTGGCGTTTGCCGTGTCGGTCACCGAGCTGACCTTCTTCGCGCAGCAAGCGGGCGAGGAGACGGCGCACGGCATTGAAATCTACATGGGCGTGACGCTGCTGTACGTCATCTCGGCGCTGACCATCAACCGCGCGATGGCCTTCATCGAAGCGCGGGTGCGGGTGCCGGGATTGGTTGCCAGCACCGGCGGCGGGGGGCATTGAGATGCCGTCCCTGGATTTTTCCTTTTTCACGCTCGATGTCTTTCGCGACTTCATCCTGCATGGCCTGTACTTCAGCCTTGCGCTGACCGGCGTCGCCACCTTGGGCGGTGTCGTCTTCGGGACGATGCTGGCGCTGATGCGGCTCTCGGGTACCAAGCTGCTGGTATTGCCGGCCACCATCTACGTCAACGGCATGCGCTCGATTCCGCTGCTGATGGTGCTGCTGTGGTTCTTCCTGCTGGTGCCGCTGATCATCGGCCGCTCGATCGGCGCCGAGCTCTCCGCGGTGATCACCTTCATCGCCTTCGAGGCGGCTTACTTCAGCGAGATCGTGCGGGCCGGCATCCAGTCCATTCCGCGCGGGCAGGTCCACGCGGCGCAGGCCCTGGGCATGAGCTACGGCCAGAACATGAAGCTGGTGATCCTGCCGCAGGCCTTCCGCAACATGCTGCCGATCCTGCTGACGCAGACCATCATCCTGTTCCAGGACACGTCGCTGGTGTACATCATCACGGCCAACGACCTGCTGCACGGCTTCAGCACCGCGGGCGCCAACCTGAGCCATCCGCGCGAGGCCTACATCCTGGCGGCGCTGTTCTATTTCGTCATGTGCTACACCCTGTCCTGGCTGGTCAAGGGCCTGCAAAAACGCATTGCCATCATCCGATGAGAGCTTCCAATGATTGAGATGAAGAACGTGTCGAAGTGGTATGGCCCGGTGCAGGTGCTCACCGATTGCTCGGTCAGGATCGAGAAGGGCGACGTGGTGGTGGTGTGCGGCCCATCGGGCTCGGGCAAGTCGACCCTGATCAAGACCGTGAACGCGCTCGAGCCTTTTCAAAAGGGCGAGATCTTCGTCGACGGCGTTCCCGTGC
>JAQGMT010000197.1 GCA_028292185.1 Ramlibacter sp.
CGCACGAAGCGCGCCGCCTTGATCGAGCTCTTGATGTCCAGGCAGCCGGCCAGCACCAGCGGCTGGTTGGCGACGATACCGACCGTCTGGCCCTCCATCCGGCCGAAGCCGACGATGATGTTCTTGGCGTACTCGGGCTGGATCTCGAAGAAGTCGCCGTCGTCCACCGTCTTCGCGATCAGCTCCTTCATGTCGTAGGGCTTGTTGGCGCTGTCGGGCACCAGCGTGTCCAGCGACAGGTCCATGCGGTCGGCCGGATCGTTGCTGGGCCGCACCGGCGCTTTTTCGCGGTTGTTCAGCGGCAGGTAGCTGTACAGGCGCCTCAGCATCAGCAGTGCCTCCACATCGTTGTCGAAGGCCAGGTCGGCAACGCCGCTGCGGGTGGTGTGCGAGATCGCGCCACCCAGTTCTTCGGCCGTCACTTCCTCGTGGGTCACGGTCTTCACCACTTCGGGGCCGGTGACGAACATGTATGAGCTGTCCTTCACCATGAAGATGAAGTCGGTCATGGCCGGGGAATAGACCGCACCGCCGGCACACGGACCCATGATCATGCTGATCTGCGGGATCACCCCGGAGGCCATCACGTTGCGCTGGAACACATCGGCGTAGCCGCCGAGTGAAGCCACGCCTTCCTGGATGCGGGCGCCGCCGGAATCGTTCAGGCCGATGACCGGCGCGCCGACTTTCATCGCCTGGTCCATCACCTTGCAGATCTTCTCCGCATGGGCTTCGGACAGCGCGCCGCCGAACACGGTGAAGTCCTGGCTGAACACGAACACCAGGCGGCCGTTGATCATGCCGTAGCCGGTGACGACGCCGTCACCCGGAATCTTGTTGTTCTCCATGCCGAAGTCGGTGCAGCGATGCTCGACGAACATGTCCCATTCCTCGAACGTGCCCTCGTCGAGCAGCAGCTCGAGCCGCTCGCGGGCGGTCAGCTTGCCCTTGCCGTGCTGCCCGGCGATGCGCTTCTCGCCCCCGCCCACGCGGGCGGCACCGCGCTTTTTTTCCAGCAGTTCCAGGATGTCGTGCATGTTTTTGTCTTTTCGGTCTTTTCGGTCTTTGCGTATTGGCGTTCGGATCAAGTGCGGCCGACCCGCGCCTCGAGCAATTGGCGAGCAGCGGTCGATGCGGGCATGCGCCCGGCTGCGACTTCGGCCGTCATGGCCGGCAGCAACTCGCGAACGCGCGGGTGCTGGCGGAACTCGTGTTTCAAGCCGGCCTCGATCTGCTCCCACATCCACGTGAGCGCTTGGCCGCGGCGTCGCGCAGCGAGTGCCCCATTCGCGGTCTGCAGCCGCCGGAAATTCGACACGGCATTCCAGAAGCGATCCAGGCCTTGCGCGTTCAGCGCGCTGAGCTGAATGACCAGGGGCGTCCATGCCGCCACCGGTTCTTGCGTTGTTGTTGCCCCCTCCCCCTCTGGGGGAGGGTTGGGGTGGGGGTGGGGGCGACGCCCGTGCTGCGACAAGATCCGCAAGGCACTGGTGATCTGCGCCTGCGCCCGGGTCGCCGCGTCGGCATCGAGATCGGCCTTGTTGATCACCACCAGGTCGGCCAGCTCCATCACGCCTTTCTTGATGGCCTGCAAGTCGTCGCCCGCATTCGGCAGCTGCATCAGCACGAACATGTCGGTCATACCGGCCACGGCAATCTCGCTCTGCCCGACTCCGACGGTCTCCACGATGACGATGTCATAGCCCGCGGCTTCGCACACCAGCATCGCTTCCCGCGTCTTCTCGGCCACGCCGCCCAGGGTGCCGCTCGAAGGGCTGGGGCGGATGAAAGCTTGTTCGTTGACCGACAGCTTTTCCATTCGTGTCTTGTCGCCCAGGATCGAGCCGCCCGAAACCGTGCTCGAAGGGTCGATCGTGAGCACCGCCACTCGGCGGCCTTTGGCAATGAGGTCCAGGCCGAGCGCCTCGATGAATGTGCTCTTGCCGACGCCCGGTACGCCGCTGATGCCCAGACGGAACGATTTGCCGGTGTGAGGCAAAAGCGAGGTGAGGAGTTCGTCGGCTTTGGCGCGATGGTCGGGACGGGTGGACTCGAGCAGGGTGATGGCTTTGGCGATCGCACGGCGTTGGGTTGGGCCGTCGCTGTCCACGATCGTGGCGGCGGAAAGCGGGGTCAGGGCCCGATTTCGTTCAGCGTGGTTAGTCTCCGGTGGCATCGTCTTCCTGAATCGGGATCTGACCCCGTTTTCCTCGCATCGTTGTCGTGAACTGGAATCTTGCCCCGTTGCCTAAGCCAGGCTCTTGCGGATCTGTTCGAGGACGTCTTTGGCGCTCGCGGGAATGGGAGTGCCGGGACCATAGATGCCTTTCACGCCCGCCTGGTACAGGAAGTCATAGTCCTGCTGCGGCACCACACCGCCCACGAAGACGATGATGTCCTCGGCGCCCTGCTGCTTCAAGGCCTCGATGATGGCCGGCACCAGCGTCTTGTGGCCGGCTGCAAGTGTGGACACGCCGACCGCGTGCACGTCGTTCTCGATCGCCTGGCGCGCGCATTCTTCCGGCGTCTGGAACAGCGGACCGATGTCGACGTCGAAGCCCAAATCGGCGAAAGCCGTGGCTACGACCTTGGCGCCGCGGTCGTGCCCGTCCTGGCCGAGCTTGGCGATCATCACGCGCGGGCGCCGGCCTTGCTCCTGCGCGAACGCCGCGATTTCGGTCTTGATGTTTTCCCAGCCTTCGTCCGAGTCATAGGCAGCTGCATACACACCGGTCACCTTTTGCGTGTCGGCGCGATGGCGCCCAAAAACTTTTTCCAACGCTTCCGAGATCTCGCCCACCGTGGCGCGCAGGCGCACGGCCTTGATGCTCAGGTCCAGCAGGTTGCCGTCGCCCTTTTCCGCAGCGGCCGTGAGCGCATCCAGCGCGGCCTGCACCTTGCCGGCATCGCGCTCGGCGCGCACGCGTTTCAAGCGTGCGATCTGCTGCTCGCGCACCATCATGTTGTCGACTTCGCGGCTGTCCAGCGGGTCTTCCTTCTCCAGCCGGTACTTGTTGACCCCGACGATCACGTCCTTACCGGAGTCTATGCGCGCCTGCTTCTCCGCGGCGGCCGCTTCGATCTTCAGCTTCGCCCAGCCGGAATCCACCGCGCGCGTCATGCCGCCCATGGCTTCGACTTCCTCGATGATCTTCCAGGCGGCGTCGGCCATGTCCTGCGTCAGCTTCTCCATCATGTAGCTGCCGGCCCAGGGATCGATCACGTTCGGGATGTGCGTTTCTTCCTGGATGATGAGCTGGGTGTTGCGCGCGATGCGTGCGGAGAATTCGGTCGGCAACGCGATCGCTTCGTCGAAGGAGTTGGTGTGCAGCGATTGCGTGCCGCCGAACACGGCGGCCATCGCCTCGATGGTGGTGCGCACGACGTTGTTGTAGGGGTCCTGCTCGGTGAGCGACCAGCCCGAAGTCTGGCAATGGGTGCGCAGCATCAGGCTCTTGGCGGTCTTCGGCTTGAACTCCTTCATGATGCGCCACCACAGCAAGCGGGCGGCGCGCATCTTGGCCACTTCCAGATAAAAGTTCATGCCGATGGCCCAGAAGAACGAGAGCCGCCCGGCAAACTCGTCCACGTCGAGGCCCTTGCCCAGCGCGGTCTTCACGTACTCCTTGCCGTCGGCGAGCGTGAACGCGAGTTCGAGCGCCTGGTTCGCGCCGGCCTCCTGCATGTGGTAGCCGGAAATGGAGATCGAGTTGAACTTCGGCATGTTCCTGGCCGTGTACTCGATGATGTCGCCCACGATCCGCATCGAAGGCTCGGGCGGGTAGATGTAGGTATTGCGGACCATGAACTCCTTGAGGATGTCGTTCTGGATGGTCCCCGACAGCTGGCCGTGCGCGACGCCCTGCTCTTCGGCCGCGACGATGTAGCCCGCCAGCACCGGCAGCACCGCGCCGTTCATCGTCATCGACACGCTCACCTTGTCGAGCGGAATGCCGTCGAACAGGATCTTCATGTCCTCGACCGAATCGATCGCGACGCCGGCCTTGCCCACGTCACCCGGCACGCGCGGATGATCGCTGTCGTAGCCGCGGTGCGTCGCCAGGTCGAACGCGACCGACACGCCTTGCCCGCCACCCGCCAGGCCCTGGCGGTAGAAAGCGTTGGACTCTTCGGCGGTCGAGAAGCCGGCGTACTGGCGAATGGTCCACGGGCGCGCCGCATACATGGTGGCTTGCGGGCCGCGCAGGTAGGGCTCGAAGCCAGGCAAGGTGTTGGCATAAGGCAAGCCTTGCAGGTCTTGCGCCGTGTACAGCGGCTTCACTTCAATGCCGTCGGGCGTGACCCAGTTGAGCGCGCGAACATCGCCCGCGGGTGCGGACTTGGCCGCCGCGCGGGCCCAGTCTTCGAGTGTGGCAGGCGGGATCTCAGGCGTGGTCATGGCAAGGGCCGTCATTTCGGTGGCTGCCAGTGTACCTGATTCATAATTATTGATGCAAAATCAGATTTCTCCTAGAATCCCCGCCATGTCCGCCCTCTCGCTATCGCCGCGCGCCCTTTATGAAGAAGTGGCCGAACTGCTGCGCCAGCGCATCTTCAGCCGCCAGCTCGCGCCCGGCAGCTGGATCGACGAGATGAAGCTGGCCGAAGAGTACGGAATCAGCCGCACGCCGCTGCGCGAAGCGCTCAAGGTGCTGGCGGCGGAAGGCCTGGTGACGATGAAGGTGCGGCGCGGCGCGTACGTGACCGAGGTGTCCGAGAAGGACCTGACCGACGTCTATCACCTGCTCTCGCTGCTGGAAAGCGATGCCGCCGGCGTGGTGGCCGAGCGGGCCAGCGACGCGCAGATCGCCGAGCTGCAAACGCTGCACAAGCAACTCGAAGCGGCTGCCGGCAATCGCGAGAAGTTCTTCACCATCAACGAACGCTTTCACATGAGGCTGCTGGAGATCGCCGGCAATCGCTGGCGCGACCAGATGGTGGCCGACCTGCGCAAGGTGATGAAGCTCAACCGGCACAACTCGCTGCTGAAGTCGGGGCGCGTGAAGGAATCGATGCTGGAACATCGCGCCATCATGGAAGCCCTGGCGCGCCGCGACGTGAAGGGGGCGGTCAAGAAGATGCAGGAGCATTTTCGAAACGGGCTGGAAGCCGCTGCCTGAGCGTTTCATCGAATTGACAACGCAACAAACGCTCGCCTAGCATCGTGCGGTCCAGGGTGGCGCCTCGCGCCGCCTTGCCGGACCAACAATGGAGACAAGCACATGACGCGTTTTTTCTTGCGCATCGCCGTCGCGCTTTCCGCGCTCGCCTTTGCGGCACTGGCGGGAGCCCAGAACATTTCCATCGCCACAGGCGGCACCGGTGGCGTTTACTACCCGATGGGTGGCGGCCTGGCCGCGGTGTTATCCAAATACGTACCCGGGATGCAGGCCACCGCCGAAGTGACCGGCGGCTCGGTCGACAACCTCAAGCTGATCGGAACCGACAAACCCTACATCGGCTTCACGATGGCCGACGCAGGCCTGGATGCATTGAAGGGCGAGGACAAGTTCAAGGGCAACAAGGTGCCCCTGCGCACGCTGATGATCCTGTATCCGAACCGGATGCACATCGTGTCCACCGAAGGCCGCGGCATCAACAAGCTGGCCGACCTGAAGGGCAAGCACATCTCCACCGGCTCGCCCGGCAGCGCCACCGAGGTGATGGCCTTCCGCATCCTCGAGGCTGCGGGCATCGACAAGGACAAGGACGTCAAGCGCGAACGCCTGGGCGTGGCGGAGTCGGTGAACGCGATCAAGGACAACAAGATCGACGCGTTCTTCTGGGTCGGCGGCCTGCCGACGGCTGCGGTGACCGACCTGGCCAACACCCCCGGCAACAAGATCAAGATGATCGACCACGCCGAGGTGGTGGCCAAGATGAACCAGAAGTACGGCCAGCTCTACGTGGAAGACACCATCCCCAAGGCGATGTACAAGGGCATGGACACCGACAACAAGCAGGCGACGGTGATGAACCTGCTGGTGGCCCACGCCAACATGGACGACAAGACGGCGTACAACATCGTCAAGGCCGTGTTCGACCACAAGAGCGACCTGGTGGCCGTGCACAAGGAAGCGGAGAACTTCAAGCTGGAAACGCAGAAGGCCTCCGCCACGCCGATCCCGTACCACCCCGGCGCGGCCAGGTACTTCGCCGAAAAAGGCGTCAAGCTGAATTGAGCGGCTGACGCCCACACCCCGCCTGACCGGCGGGGTTTTTGTTTCTGGACCCAACTTCGACGGGACGACATGACAGTCAGCAACCAACACCCGCATATGACCGACCAGTCCGCCGCCGTCGCGAGCGAATCGGCCGTGGTCAGCGAAGAGGCCCTGCAGAAGGCGCAAGAGTTCATCGAGGAAGAGGAAGGCGCCGCGAACCGGCTGACCGGCTGGCGCGCGGGCCTGATCACCGCGCTCGCCGTCGGCGTGTCGCTGTATCACCTGTACGCCGC
>JAQGMT010000211.1 GCA_028292185.1 Ramlibacter sp.
AGCGAACTCGATTTCCTTCGACACGGAGATGCCATAGGCCTCCAGCAGCGCGTGCAGGTCCGCCGGCATCGCCCGGTCGCGGGTGATGATTCTCAGCCGCGCCCCGCGGGCTTCCGCAAGCAGGGCCGCCATGATGATGGCGGTGCCCACCCCGCCGTAAAGCTGGCGCCGATTGATGCTGTCGGTCACCAGGCTGACGCGCGCGGAACCGTCGGACGGGATCTCGAACATCTGCAGCGGCGCGCATTTCAGCCGATGTTCTTTCACGAACTCGCGGGCGTTGATGGGCACGCGCGCCTGCCGCCTGCGCGTGAGCCGCACGAACACTTCGCGAAAAAACTGCCTCCACCCGTGCAGAAGGGCGTAGCGAATGGCTTTCTCGATCAGGTTCAACATAGGGGCGGTATCAACAGGCTTTTTGTTATTGGAAGTCGCTCAGTCATTGCGCCCGAACCTCGACGCCAGCCAGCGAAAAGGCGTCGTGACCCGCCAGCTGGTGCTGGCGATCAAGTCGGCGATGCGGCGCTCGCGATCGGTGGCCAGGGCAGTCTGCGCCTCGGCGATATGGGTCTGGTGCGCGAGCGCTTCGGTCAGCCGCGTCACCGATTCAGTCAGGCGTGTGACGTTCCGGCCCGCGTCCTCGAGGCCGGCTCGATTGCGGGCCAACTCCCACTCGAGATCGGCGCACGCCCAAACCCGCTCCATCAGTGCCGCACCTTCGCCGGCGGTCCACGTCGCTAGCCATTTCTCGTAGATCCGCTGCGTGGCCGCACCCTCGGGCCCGGCATCCTGGTGCACGCCGGAACTCTCGTGCACGCGATACGCGGCGCTCACCCCCGGCAGATGCGTGATGTCGCTGCGCCGCGCCACCTGCAGCCAGAAATCCCAATCCTCCAGCCGGTCCAGCGATTCGTCGAACCGGCATCCGCTTTCCACCAGCTTCCTGCTGAACAGAACTGCGTGAATGGGCGTGAGGTTGCCGGCGAGCTGGCGCACGCTGTCGAAAGGCAGATCGAATACCTGGCCCACGGGCGTTCCGTCTTCGCGCACCAGGGCCACGCCGGTGTAAGCCGCCAGGCTGTTGGGCTGGCGGCGCAGCACTTCGGCCAGCCGCGCGATGTGACTGGGCATCAACCAGTCGTCGTCGTCCAGGAACAGCAGGTAGTCGCCGGCGGCTTCGGCCAAGCCCTTGTTGGCGGCGCGGCTGCGTGGCAGCGCGTGGTCGGTTTGCAGCAGGCGCAACGGAAATCTTCCGCAGCGTTGCGGCAGCGCCGTGTGGCCGGGCCGCGCCGCTATCACCAGCACTTCCACCCGCGCATGGGTCTGCAGCGCGATGGAGTCCAGCGCATCCTGCAGATGCGCGCGATCCAGGCTGCGCACCAGCACCGACACCAGCGGCACGTCGGCTTGCAGCGACGCTGTGGCGGCGGCGCCCTCCAGCGATGCAGGCCGCCGCGTCAACTCCGAGATCAAATGGGAATCGAGCTGCGCCGCGGAGAGCAGCAGGAACGCTTCGGCCGAGGTCACCGCGCGCGGCAGGCTGTAGCTTCGATATTCGTTCAGCGCCTGGATCTGGCGCACATAGTCCTGGCCGCCCAGCTGCGAGGCGAAGCACTGCATCGCGCGCTGCTTGGTCAGCGCAAGCGAGGTGATGTCGAGCAATACATTGGGTGGCAGCGGCGCGCCCACTTCGTAGTAGGCGAGGCGCACGCCCGTGGATCGCACGGCTTCCGCCGCGATGGCCGCGGCCTGCCGGTGGTCTGGGTGAACTTCCCAAGGCGAGGGCGCGTACAGCAGGTCCGCGCCACTCGCGCGTACGGCGTCCACCACACGTTGCACGGTGGCCGCGTCGCAGCGCAGCGCGCGATCGGCCAGCGACCAGAACTCGGGCTCGCCATAGCCCATCGCTTGCGCGGCCCTGCGGCATTCCTGCATGCGCTCGGCGGGCTGGCCGTTGCGCGAGCCGTCCGTCATCACCACCACATGGACCGGCACCCCCGCACCCACGTGCGCCAGGATGGCGCCGCCGCACCCGAATACCTCGTCGTCCGGATGCGACGCGAGCACCAGCACCCGCTTGGCGGGAATCTGGTTAACGGCTTGGTAGGGGACGAGATCGCTCTCTAAGGGCACACCATGTCCAGTGTCAAAACCGTCAATGATAGCGAGCCACCAGAGCAACTATGAATGCATAGAAGGACACGCCCGCCGTGGCGCACAGCACCAGCCAGCCTGGCCAGCGCGGGCCTCGGGGCGTGACGGCAGCGCCGATTGCATAGGCCAGGATGATCGCCGGCACGATGAAGTAGCGGCCCTGCACGCCATTGACCACGGTGGCCGGATGTATCGTCCAGGTGACCAGCATGGCCAGGAACACCAGCCCGGCGCCGGCCAACGCGGCCACTGCCAGCGTCGCGCGCGCAAACACCGCGGGGGGCCGCGCGGCGAGCAGCGACGCGGCGGCGCACAGGCCCAGGCCGATCCAGAGCGCCTGGTACGACCACTCGGGCAGCAGCGTGTCCAGCCATCCCAGGACCCCGATGAAAGATCGCGCGTAACCAGTGCCCAGATCGTGGTCGGCAAGTGAATCGAACACGATCTTGAAAAATGCGTCCGGGTGTGCGGCGTAGTGCCGCAACAGCTCCCCCGTGCTCTGCGCCCGGCGCATCCGCAGATCGACGGTATGCGTCAGCGCATACGCCGTCCACCCAGCGGAGACGAGCAGGGCCGCAAGTCCCGCTACAAAGTCGCGCTTGGAACGGCGGCTCCAGGCGAGGTAAAAAGAAAAGCCGAGCAGCGGCAACAACTGGGCGCGGCTGCTGGCGAGCAGCGCCACGCTCACGGCAAGGATCCAGACGTAGGCGCCGGGCAAGTCCTCCTTGCCCAGCAGGCGGCGGCAGAAGATGCTCAGGGCCAGGACCGCCAGGCAGGTCGTCACGCCATCGAGCGTCGGCGAAAGCATCTGGAACAGGGTCATCGGCAGCAGCAGCAGGGCCGATGCAATCACCGGCGGGCGCAGCAGGCGAAAGGCCCAGGCCAGCAGCCCCAGGCAAGACAGCAGGCACAGCGACCGCACCAACTGGTAGGAATGCGCGATGCCCAGGTTCAAAGCCTGTCCCAGCCAAAGCCCCAGCGCATGAGGCGCGTAGATCAGGGGCACGTAGTAGCCGGTTCCGGGAATGATGTAGAACTTCTCGGGCTGGCCCCACCGCAGCGCCGCTATCCGGCCTTGCAACTCGTCGCTCAGCCGCACCTTCGCATCCATCGCGATGCCCCAATGCGCTTCCAGGAACGAGGTAAAGCCGGAATCCGCCATCCCTCCGGAGTTGTGTCCCGGCGGGCTGTCCAGCAACCAGTGGCCTTGCGAGATCATGTAAGCGCGCGCCAGATGGCTGTGCTCGTCGGGAGATTGGTCGGGCGGAATCAGCCATGAAACCGCGAACGCGATCGCGAACACGGCCGCGAACGCGAGCGGCCCGAGCCAGACACGCGAGCGGGATCTTGAAGCCGCTCTCATTCGAGTGTGCAAACCCAAACGCCCGCGACGATCACCGCGGCGCCTGCGAGCGTCTGCCAGCGCAGCGTTTCGCCCAGCACCCAGTGACCCATCAGCGGCACCAGGAAGAATGCGAGCGCGACGAAGGGATAGGCCACGCTCAATGGAACCTCGCGCAGCAGCGCGACCCACAGCCCGGTTGCCAGGGCATAGACCACCAGCGCCGCGAACAGATATTTGTTCAACACCACGCGCTCCA
>JAQGMT010000248.1 GCA_028292185.1 Ramlibacter sp.
GCACGGCGTGGATGCGAGCCCCGCTGACGTCGAAGTCGCCTTGCTCCTGCTCGATGCGCGCGCGCATGTGCTTGATGACGGAAGTGTTCTTGCCGCGCAAGCCGCGCAGCTCGATCATCTGTTCGGCTAGGTCGCGCCGCCGGATGTTGATGGAACGCGCCGCTTCGGTGCGCAGCTCGCCGATGCCACCGGCGACCGCGGACCGCAGGATGTTCTGGCGCTGGCCCATCACGCCCTCCGCCAGGGCCCGCTCCAGCACCGGCAGCTGGCTCGCCTGCAGCAAGGCGTTGTCGTTATTGACCTTGGCGACCAGGCCCTTCTGCGCGGAAACCGGGATCACCTGCTCGCGCGGCAACCCCAGGATTTCCGCTGTGGTGGCGCGTTGCCGGTCGATCTGGGCCTGTATCTGCGTGGGGGTGCTCAAGGCGTCCCACAGCGTGTCGATCTTGTTGAGCACGACAAGGCGCGAATCCGTGCTGTCCGACTCGGTGACCAGGTGCTCGCGCCAGATCGCCAGGTCGGATTTGGTGACGCCGGTGTCGGCCGCCAACAGGAACACCACGGCGTGGGCCTGCGGAATCAGGTTGACGGTGAGTTCGGGCTCGGCGCCGATGGCGTTCAAGCCCGGCGTGTCCAGGATGACCAGCCCCTGCTTGAGCAAGGGATGGGCGATGTTGATCAGGGCGTGGCGCCAACGCGGCACGTCCACGGTGCCGTCCGCCGCCACGGTGGGATTTTCAGTGGGCGCTTCGTCGTGCCAGAAACCCAGGGCACGCGCCTCGTCCTTGCTCACGTGGCGCACTTCGGCCACTTTTTCGAAGGCTTTGGCCAATTGCGCGGGGTCGTTCACGTCCAGGTCGACCCGCACCCACTTCTCGGGCGCGCCGCGCCATTCCATCAGGCCCTGCGGCTGCAGCCGCGTCTCGATCGGCAGCAGGCGCAAGCAAGGCGGCACTTCGCTGTCGTAGCCCAGTTCGGTCGGGCACATCGTGGTGCGGCCGGCGCTGGCGGGCATGATGCGGCGCTTGTAGCCGGCAAAGAAGATGGCGTTGATCAACTCCGACTTGCCGCGCGAAAACTCGGCGACGAAGGCCACCATCACCTTGTCGGAGCGGATCTGGCTTTCCAGCCGGCGCAGGCGCTCTTCGACGGCGTCGTTCAGCAGGTCGTGATCGCGCAGCCATTCGGACAGCAGCTTCAGGCGCAGGGCGAACTCGCGCCGCCATGCGCCATGCTGGTCGAATTGTTCGTTGAAGGAAGTGCCCACTGTGCCTGTGAATATAGCATCGCACAGTTGAGCGCAGCTCAAGGCTTCTGGCAATGGGGACAGAAAAAAGTCGCTCTTTGCCCCTGTCGAATAGTTTTCACGGGCGTCGCGCAAATCCGACAAGGCTCACCCGCCCGGTCATAAACCATCGCCTCCAGCTGGAAGTAACCGGACTCACCGCGTGCGTTGGAGAAGTCGCGCAAGGTGCTGCCGCCCTTGGCCACGGCACGGGCCAGAACGTCCCGCACGGCCGCATGCAAGCGGTCGGCGCGCGGACGGCTGATGCGCGACGCGCGCGAGGTGGGACGAATGCCCGCGAGGAACAGCGCCTCCGATGCATAGATGTTGCCCACGCCCACCACCAGGTCGCCGGCCAGCAGCACCTGCTTGACCGGCGCAGTGCGGCGCTTGAGCCCCGCATGAAAGGCAGCCGCGTCGAAAGCGTCGGTCAGCGGCTCGACGCCCAGGCGCCCCAGCAGCTTGACGCTCTCCTGCGCGTCCTCCCCGGGCGCATAGACCACCGCGCCGAAACGGCGGGGATCGTTCAGGCGCAGGGTGCCGCGGCTGGTCACCAGGTCGAAATGGTCGTGCGCACCGGGCTCGGGCTGGGTGTCGGCAAAACTCAGGCTGCCCGACATGCCCAGGTGCATCAGCAGCAAGCCTTCGTCCAGGTCCACCAGCAGGTACTTGCCGCGCCTGCGCACCCCCCGCACCGTGCGGCCCGCCAGGGACTCGGCCTGCAGGCCCAGCGGCCAGCGCAAGGGCTTGCCCACTCGCACGCGCTCGATCCTCGCGCCGGCGATGCGATCGGCAAAACTCAGGCGGGTGACTTCGACTTCGGGCAGTTCGGGCATGGGCGTGAAGAGTGCACCAAGCCAACAGGCAGGGCTTGGATTATTATGGGTTCGATGAAGAGATTCCCCCTCGCGGCCAGTGCGCTCGTGCTGCTGGCCTTGACGCAGTCCGCGTGCGCGCAAACGGTCATCGCCCCCGAGCCCACCCCGGAAGAAGTCCCCGCCCCCACCGCGCTCGACGCCGAACTGTTCTACCAGCTGCTGCTGGGCGAACTCGACGCGCAAGGCAGCGACCCGGCCGCCGGCTACTCGCTGATCCTGGACGCGGCGCGCAAGACCAACGACCCCACGCTCTACCAACGGGCGGTGGACATGGCTTTCCAGGGGCGCTCGGGTGACGGCGCGTTGCAAGCGGCACGCGCCTGGAAGCAGGCCTTCCCCGCTTCGCGCGAAGCCAATCGCTACGTGCTGCAGATCCTGATTGCCCTTAACCGCATTGCCGAGACCGCCGGACCGCTGAAATCCGAAATCGCGCTGGCCGACGCGAAGGAACGCAATCCGACCCTGGCCACGGTACCGCGCATGTATGCGCGGGTGGGCGACAAGAAACTGGCGGCCGGTGTGGTGGAACAGGCGCTCGCCGACTCGCTGACGCAGCCCGCCACGGCCGCGGCAGCGTGGACCGCGGTAGGCCGAATGCGCCTGGCGGCAGAGGACAACACTGGCGCGCTCGAGGCGGCTCGCCGCGGGCAAGCCGCCGGCCCGCGGACCGAGGGCCCGGCCCTGCTCGCGCTGGAGTTGATGGACGCGAAGCTGCCGCAGGCCGAAGCCATCGTCAAGCAGTACATGGAAGGCAAGCCGCTGCCCGAAATGCGCATGGGCTACGCGCGCGCATTGCTGGACGCGCAGCGCTACGGCGAAGCCACGCAGCAGGTGAAGATGGTCACCGCCGAGCGCCCCGATTACCCCGAGGCCTGGCTGGTGCAAGGAACCTTGCAGCTGCAGGACAACCAGGATGCGGCGGCCGAGGCGTCGCTCAAGCGCTATATCGAGCTGGCGCAAGCCCAGCGCGCAGGCGAGGAAAAGAACCGCGGCCTGGCACAGGCGTACCTGGCGCTGTCGCGCATCGCCGAAAAGCGCAAGGACTTCGCGATGGCGGGCGCCTGGCTGGACCGCATCGACAACCAGCAAGACCTGGTCGCCGCCCAGCAACGGCGCGCATCGATCCTGGCGCGCCAGGGCAAGCTGGAGGAAGGCCGCAAGCTGCTGCGGGCACTGCCGGAACGCAACCCCGGCGACGCTCGCCTGAAAGTGCTGGCCGAGACCCAGCTGCTGCGCGAGAACCAGCAATACAAGGCCGCCTACGACCTGCTGGCCAAGGCCAACGCCAAGCCGCCACTCGATCCCGACCTGGTGTACGACCAGGCGATGCTCGCCGAGAAGATGAACAACCTGCCGGAGATGGAGCGCTTGCTCAGGCAGGTGATCTCCATCAAGCCCGATTACCACCACGCGTATAACGCGCTGGGGTATTCGCTGGCCGAACGCAACCTGCGCTTGCCCGAAGCGAAAGAGCTGGTGGAAAAGGCGCTGACCTTCGCGCCCGGCGACCCTTACATCAGCGACAGCCTGGCCTGGGTGGAATACCGCATGGGCAACAAGACCGAGGCCCTGCGCATCCTGGACACCGCGTACAAGTCGCGGCCCGATCCCGACATCGCCGCCCATCTGGGCGAGGTGCTCTGGAGCATGGGACAGCGCGATCGCGCCCAGGCGATCTGGAAAGAAGGCCTGCTCCTGAACAGCGAAAACGACACGCTTCAGGAGACCTTGAAGCGGCTGCAAGTCAAGCCATGACCATGGCTTGGCCACGCGCGGCCGGCGCCTGGTTTGCGCGGGCCGTCGTGCTGATGATGATCGCCGTATTGGCCGGGTGCGCGACGCCGCCCAAGCCCTCGGGCCCGGTCGATGCACAAACCGGTCCGTGGAGCGGGCGCCTGGCGCTGAAAGTGCAAGACAAGCCGGGCGATTCGTTCTCGGCGGGTTTCGAACTCAAGGGCAATGCCCGCGCCGGCGAGCTGGCGCTCTATTCGCCGCTGGGCGGCACGCTGGCCTTGCTGTCATGGGAACCCGGCGCCGCGACGCTTCGCACCGGCAACGACACGCGTCAATTCCCGTCGGTGGACGCGCTGGTCGCGCAGGTCACGGGCGCCACCGTTCCGGTTGCGGCGCTGTTCGACTGGCTGCGCGGCTTGGACACGCAGGTCGCGGGCTGGACCCCCGATCTCTCGCAACTGGCGCAAGGCCGGGTGGCGGCCAGGCGCTCGCAGCCCACGCCCGAAGCCGACTTGCGCATCGTGCTCGAGCACTAGCCGGCGGACCGTCGCGATGAAGTCGCTGCACGACGTCCCCGCGCCAGCCAAGCTCAACCTCTTCCTGCATGTGCTGGGCCGACGGGCCGATGGCATGCACTTGATCCAGTCCGCGTTCGCGCTCATCGACTGGTGCGACACATTGCACTTCGAGCTGCGGCCTTCTGGCGGGCTCACCCGCGAAGACCTGGGCGCGGAGCTTCCGGCTGAAGACCTCGTGCTGGCCGCCGCGCGAGCGCTGCAGGCCGCCTCGGGAACGAACTGCGGTGCGCACATCGCCATCGACAAGCGCATCCCCACGCAGGCAGGAATGGGTGGCGGCTCGTCCGATGCGGCCACTTGCCTGCTGGCGCTGAACCGCCTCTGGAACCTGAACTACCCGCTGGCGAGGCTGGCGCAAATCGGGCTCACGCTGGGCGCCGATGTGCCCTTCTTCCTGGGTGGGCGCAACGCCTGGGTCGAGGGCATCGGCGAACGGATCACCCCATTGGAGCTGCCGTCCGCCCGCTTCGCCGTGGTCAAACCGCCGCACGGTCTCGAAACCGCGCGTATCTTCCAGGACCCGCAACTCGAACGCAGCAGCGCCCCTGCTATAATTTCAGGCTTTGCTGCGAGTGCGTACACGTTTGGCGTCAACGACTTGCAGCCGGTTGCGCAGAGGCTTTGTCCCGAAGTGACCCAGGCCATCGAATGGCTGGGCTTGCAAGGAGTGGCGGGCCGGATGACCGGTTCGGGCAGCGCGGTTTTTGGGCTGATGAAGCAAGGCAAGGCCTTGCAGGCCGCGCCGGCGGGCTGGCAGGTGCGGACATGCGGTAGTTTGGAGGCTCATCCCCTGTTTGGATGGGCATCTAGCGACGATTCGGTGGGCGGCTGATTCAGCCGTCAACCCGTGTAGGGGAGTCGCCAAGTTGGTTAAGGCACTGGATTTTGATTCCAGCATGCGAAGGTTCGAATCCTTCCTCCCCTGCCAGTTTTAGGGAATTTATGCAGGTCGTTCCGCACCCGGATTTCATGGTGTTCACGGGCAACGCCAATCCCGCCCTCGCGGCGGAGATTGCCGGTCACCTGGGCATCGCTTTGGGCGCGGCGACCGTGGGGCGCTTCTCCGACGGTGAAGTCACCGTGGAGATCAACCAGAACGTGCGGGCGCGCGACGTGTTCGTGGTGCAGTCCACCTGCGCCCCGACCAACGAGAACCTGATGGAGCTGTTGATCATGGTCGATGCGCTCAAGCGCGCTTCGGCCGAGCGCATCAGCGCCGTGATCCCGTATTTCGGCTACGCCCGCCAGGACCGCCGCCCGCGCTCGTCGCGCGTGCCGATCTCGGCCAAGGTGGTGGCCAACCTGCTGCAGACGGTGGGCGTCTCGCGGGTGCTGACCATGGACTTGCACGCCGACCAGATCCAGGGCTTCTTCGACATCCCCGTGGACAACATCTACGCGTCGCCGGTGCTGCTGTCGGACGTGAGATCGAAGAATTACGAAGACCTGATCGTGGTCTCGCCCGACGTCGGCGGCGTGGTGCGCGCGCGTGCGCTGGCCAAGCAGCTCGACACCGACCTGGCCATCATCGACAAGCGCCGTCCGCGCGCCAACGTGAGCGAAGTGATGCACGTGATCGGCGAGATCGACGGGCGCAATTGCGTGGTGATGGACGACATGATCGACACCGCCGGCACGCTGGTGAAGGCGGCCGAGGTATTGAAGGAGCGCGGGGCCAAGAAGGTGTACGCGTATTGCACGCACCCGATTTTTTCGGGGCCGGCGATCGACCGCATCGCCAAGGGCGGCGCGCTGGACGAAGTGGTGGTGACCAACACCATCCCTCTCTCGAGCGCGGCGCATGCGTGCAAGAAAATCCGCCAGCTTTCCGTGGCGCCGCTGATCGCCGAAACGATCCAGCGCATCGCCAAGGGAGAGTCGGTGATGAGTTTGTTCTCCGACCAAGAAAACTTGTTCTGAGAACGCAATAGCGGCTCCCGTCAGGGGGCCTTTTTAAACCGGAATCTCACTGGTCGCGGTGGATTCCTTTTGGAGTCAGTCATGAAATTCGTCGCTTTTGAGCGCGCAAAGCAGGGTACGGGTGCGAGCCGCCGTCTCCGCAACACGGGCCGCGCACCCGGTATCGTTTACGGGGGCGAAGGCCAGCCGCAGCTGATCGAACTCGATCACAACGCGCTGTTCCACGCCCTGAAGAAGGAAGCCTTCCATTCCACCATCCTGGACATGGAACTGGGCGGCAAGGACGGCAAGGTGCTGCTGCGCGACGTGCAGATGCACCCGTACCGCCAGCAGATCCTGCACATCGATTTCCAGCGCGTGGACGCCAAGACCAAGCTGCACATGAAGGTGCCGTTCCACTACACCAAGGCGGAAGAGTCGCAAGCCGTCAAGTTCGACAACTGCGTGGTCAACCACGTGATGTCCGAGCTGGACATCTCCTGCCTGCCGGCCGACCTGCCCGAATTCATCGAGGTGGACCTGTCGGGCCTGAAGAAGGGC
>JAQGMT010000249.1 GCA_028292185.1 Ramlibacter sp.
GATCACCGTCTTCTCGTCGCTGTCGTTCTGGCGGCTGCAGCCGCACGACGGCGACGCCGTCAGCCGGGGAACGGCCAAGCTGGTCGAACAGACCTGACGCGGCGCGCGCTCAGGGCAGCGTGATGCCGGCGGTGGTCCCGAGGTAGCGCTCCAGCACCGCAAGTTCCGCAGCGGTCGGCGCGCCCTTGCCGGTGATCACCGAGTACACATTGCCGCGGAAACCCAGTGCCGGAAAGGCGGAAGCCAGGCCCCACCCGATCAGCAGCTGGTCGAACGGATTGCCGCCCAGGCTGGCAGCGGCGCTGCCGACCACCGCCGAATTGATGCGCAGCCGCTGCGCGCCCGGCGCCGAAGTGAACGAGACAACGGCCGGTGCGTTCGGCGGCAGGGGCGTCGGGCTGGTCACGGTCACTGTGGCGCCGCTCGGGTCGCGCCACCGGGCCTGCAGCTGTGAGTTGGCGAAGGCCAACTCCGACCGGTAAGCCTGGAACACCGATGAAGCCTGAAACACGATGCCGTCCACTCCCGCCCCCGGCACGCTCACCGCGGCGATGGTGAATTGCGGATCGCCCTGGTTGTAAGGCACCAGGTTGCGTGGATTGGGCTGGATGCCCGCGGTCGGAATCGCCTTGCGGCACAGGAAGCCCATGGTGCCGGGCGCGGAGTGATCGGAGTTCTTGCGCCCATTGGTCACCCGCATGATCGGGGCCCTGAAATTGCCCATCGCCGGACTGTCGGTGTTGACGGAATTGAGCATCTCCATCGCGTTGCCGACACTGGAGCCGTAGCCCGAGTCGGCGATCGCGCGCACTTCCTGGCCGGCCGCGGCCGGCGTGCCTACCTCGTAGTCGGTGAAGCCATTGTTCAATTCCCATTTGCAGGCGCTGTACTTGGCGATGATCGCCAGCGCCGCATCGGTCAGGCTGGTGGCCGCGAAGGCCGCCGGATCGGCCAGCGAATACACCTTGCGCGGCGGGGGCGGCGCGACGTCGCCCGAGACCACGGTGTAGGTCAGCGTGGTCACCGTATTGGCGGCCGCGGTGAACGTGAAGGTGTCCTGCTGATTGGCGCCCGCTGGAACGACCACCTGCGTCTTGCTCAAGCTGCCGCCGTTGCTGGAGCTCACCGACAGCGTTACCGGCGCGGTCAGGACGCCGCGCGAATAAACGGTGATGGTGATCGGCGTGCCGGCCGGCGACCAACCGGGACCGTCGTCGAACACGGTGCCCAGCGCCAGGCCGGCCGCCTGCTTCATCGGGCCCGACGCTTGCGGTTCCAGTGTCTTGTTCTGGTGCCAGCCGGGAACGAAGTTGATGCCGGCGTTGTGCAACAGCCAGTGGCTGCCGCCGTTCCAGCTGTAGAACTCCACGCCATTCTGGCGCGCGAGGTTGACCATGCGCTGCCACGACTCCTGCCAGCGCGGATCGTCGATCGGCATGCCGCCTTCGGTCATGGCGAGCTTCATGCCGTGCGCGCTGGCATAGTCCACCGCCTGCTTGAGCCGGTCCACGCCGGTGTTCACCGTGATGGGCGTCTGCGAGACGCCGACGGTGAAGCCCAGCGCCACGTCGGCGTCGAAATCGAAACGCTGGCCGGTGTTGCGCGCGTCGAGGTAGCTGTGCACCTCATAGATGATGTTGGCACCCTGGAGCGGAAAGGCCGGAGTGCGCGTGGCCAGCCACATCGCGCCGCTCCAGTCGTTGCCGCCGAGGTAGACCGGGTTGACCGGATCGATCGCGCGGATCGCGTTGATGGCGGCTTGCGCGTAGGCGGGCCAGATGCTGAGATCCTGGTTGTCGAGGTTGATCGATTCCACCGTGGTGCCGGGCGCGGGCATCTCGTGCGGCTCGTTCATCAAGCCGTAGCCGCCGAAGCCGGGATGGTCCTTCCAGATCCTGGCCGCGCTCGTCCAGAAAGCGATGAACGCCGCTTGCGAGAGCGTGGCGCCGGGAGCCAGCGCCATGATCCGCGTCTGCACCTGCCCGCCATTGGTGGTGAAGGCTTGAATCAGCGGATCGGGGGAAGGCGTGAGGCCGATCACCGAGCCGTCGGGCTGGAACACGAAGTCGCGGTAACGGCAGGAGTTGTGCAGGTCGATGATGCACTTGCTGCCCGCGGCCGCATGCGCGTCCAGCACGCCGGTGATGTACGACTGGTAGTTGGCGTTGAAAGCGCCGGGCTCGCCGATGACCGCGCGGGTCGCCGCGTTGGCCTGCGTATCGCTGAGCATGGGCTGCAACAGCTCCCACTTGATCGGCAGCCGGTTCTTGTTATAGCCGTTCGCAGCCGTCCAGGCCACGTCCGCTTTGCGCGGCACCGTGTAGTCGACGTTCGGCAGCGTGCCGGCATTCACCCGCAAGTTGCCCTCGGCGACTTCCATGCCGGTGAGGTTGGTGCCGATCGCCAGCGCCGTCGGCGATGGAACGAGTACAGGCGTGGGCGAGACGATGGGTCCGGCTACAGTGCCGCCCCCGGAGCTCGACGCAGCGCCCCCTGAGCTTGCCGCGCCGGCCGCGACGGCGCTATCGCCGCCTCCGCCGCCGCCGCAACCGGTGACGACCGCGACGGCCGCGGCAGCCGTGGCTGCCTTGGTGAATTCGCGGCGCTTCATTGCGGGTCCCCTGTGAAGCCCAGCCGCGTGGAGTGAATGTTCGTGCTACTGCTGTTCATATTTGGTGCCTGTTACTGCTTAGCGCACCGCGAGTATCGACAGCTCTCGCCACGGTTGGGGCTGCGACCCCGATGACGGCCGAAAAATGGATGCGCGCCTACTCCCCCGGTCAGAAACTTCCGACAGGGGCGTGGGCGCGCAGCCACTCAGCCAATACGAACAGGAACGAAAATCTTATCTTCGCCGCGCTGGATCAACAGCGCCACCGACTTGTCGGACGTGGCCAGGATCGAGCGAACCTGTTCGACGCTCCTGGCTGGTGTTCCATTCACGGCCAGCACCACGTCGCCCGGTTCGACGCCGGCACGTGCCGCGGCGCCGCTGACGTCCTCCACCAGCAGCCCGGCGCCGACGCCGGCTTGCCGCTTTTCGCCTTCTTCCAGCGGACGCAAGGCGAGGCCGAGTTTTCCACCCCCGGTCGCGTCCGACCTGTCCTCGGTCTTGGCAACTTTCTCGGTCGAATTTCCGAGCTGGGCCGACACGCTCACCTTCTTGCCCTGGCGCCAGACTTCCATGTTCAGCTTCTCGCCCGGCTTCTCCAGCGCGACGACGGCGGGCAGGTCGCCGGAGGCGACGATCGGCTGCCCATTGGCGCTGCGGATCACGTCGCCCGCTTGCAGGCCGGCTTTCTCCGCGGGGCTGCCCTTTTGCACGCTGGAAACCAACGCGCCCTCCGGACGATCGAGCTTGAACGAGTCGGCCAGCGACTGGTTCACTTCCTGCACCGTCACGCCCAATTGCGCGTGTTCCACTTTGCCGGTCGCGACGATCTGGTCTTTCACCCGCGACGCGACATCGATCGGAATCGCGAACGACACGCCTTGGTACCCGCCCGACTGGCTGTAGATCTGCGAGTTGATGCCGACCACCTCGCCGCGCGAGTTGAACAGCGGCCCGCCGGAGTTGCCGGGATTGACCGCGACGTCGGTCTGGATAAAGGGCACCGCGCTGTCATCGGGCAGCGAACGGCCCTTGGCGCTGACCACGCCGGCGGTCACCGTGTTCTCGAAACCGAAGGGCGAGCCGATCGCCAGCACCCATTCGCCCACGCGAAGATCCTTGGTGTTGCCCAGCGTCACCACCGGCAGGTTGTTGGCCTCGATCTTCAACACCGCGATGTCGGTCTTGGGGTCGCTGCCCAGCACCTTGGCGCGGAACTCGCGCCGGTCGGTCAGCTTCACCGTCACCTCAGTGGCGTCCTTGACGACGTGCGCGTTGGTCATGATCACCCCGTTCGGGCTCACGATGAAGCCCGAGCCCATGCCCCGCGTGGGCACATCGCGTTGCGGCGGCGTAGCGCGGCCTTGCCCGCCGCGCTGGAAGCGCCGGAAGAATTCGAAAGGATCGCTCAGCGCTTCGGGATCGATGTTCATGCCGGTCGCCGCCTTGCGGGTGCCGGTCACGCTGATGTTCACGACGGCGGGCCCGTAGCGCTGTGTGATCAGCGGGAAGTCGGGCATCGCACTGTTGGCGATGACCGGCGCCGTGGGCGTGCCGGTCGCGGCCGCCGTCGCGGGTGGCGCCATCACCGCGGCAGGCGCGGCCTGCGCACGTTGGTGCAAAGCCTCGACACCCGCGCCACCGAGCACTCCGGCGCCCAGCAGCGCCAGCACCAGCGGGGCGGCTTTCAAACGATTCGATTGCATGGTTTCGATCCTCGGGAAGTGCTTTTGAACTGTCCCGAGTGTGGTCGCGGCAGCTTAGGGCAGTCTTAAGCGGGCACCGCCATCCGCCGTCGGAAAAAGCACTACGGCCTTGAGCCCGCCCAGGCGCTGCGAACGGCTCAGCTGCACGGTCCCGCCGTGGCGCGCAGCGATGGCCTTGACGATGGCAAGCCCGAGGCCGCTGCCGGCGACCTCGGAGCCCGCGACCCGATAGAAGCGGTCGAACACCCGCTCGCGCTCGGCCTGCGCAATGCCCGGCCCACTGTCCTCCACGGTCAGCGTCGGCTGCGGCTGCGCGACCAGCGACACATCGACCTGCCCGCCTTCAGGCGAATACTTCACCGCGTTATCGAGCAGGTTGCGCAGCAGAATGTGCAAGGCGTCGGGCTGCGCTTGCACCCACACCGGGTCCGCGGTGACCAGGCCGACGTCGATGCGCTTGGCCTGCGCCTGCGGCAGCACGTCGGCGGCCGCCCGACGCGCCAGGTCCTGCAGGTCGATGCGCTGCCATCGCGCCTCCGGCGCGCGCTCGCCTTCCTCGCGGGCCAAGGTCAGCAATTGGCTCACCAGCTGGATCGTGCGGTCGATGCCGTCGTTCAGGCGCGCCACCGCGGCTTGCCGGCTGGTCTCGTCGGGCGCGCGCCGCAAAGCCTGGGCCTGCAGCTTGAGCGCGGTGAGCGGTGAGCGCAACTCGTGCGCGGCATCGGCGACGAATTGCTGATGCGCGGCCAGCGCCAGCCGGACCCGGCCGAACAGCAGGTTGAGCTCCTCGACCAGCGGCAATACCTCTTGGGGCAAGCCTGCGGCGGGCAGCGGCGAAAGATCGTCGGCCCGGCGCGTTGCCACCTGCCGGCGCATGCGCTCGACCGGCGCGAGCGAGCGGTTGATCAACCAGCCCACGGCCAGCATCAGCAGCGGGCCGAGCAGCGCCACCGGCAAGGCGGCGCGCAAGGCCAGCCGGCGCGCCCGGGCCTGCCGCGCGTCGAGATCCTGTGCGACCTGGATGGTGTGCTCCGGCGTCTGCAGCGAGTACACGCGATAGCGCGCGCCGCCAATCGAAAGGTCCGAAAACCCGAGCACCGCCCGGGACGGCAAGGTGGCGCCGTTGGAGCGGAAGATCTGCGCGCCGTCGGGTCCCCAGATCTGCACCTGGAAGTCGTAGGGCGATGTGCCCGTGCCGGCAGCGACGGGAACGCCGCCGTGCACCGAGCGCGCCAGTTCCTGCAAGTGATAGTCGAACATGGTGTCGGCCTGCTGCAGCGCCGTGCGGTAGGTGCTGCTGGCCTGCAGCAGCGAGGCCAGGGCGATCGCCGCGAGCACCAGGCCCAGCAGCCGGCGCCGCAGGGAATGGGCAACGGGGCCCGGGCTCATTGCCGCGGCACCACGTAGCCGAGCCCGCGCACGGTCTGGATCAGGTCGCTGCCCAGCTTCTTGCGCAGGCCATGCACATAGACTTCGACCGCGTTGCTGTTGATGTCCTCCTTCCAGCCATAGAGTTTTTCCTCCAGCTGCGCGCGCGAGAACACCACCCCGGGCCGCGCGAGCATCGGCTCGAGCACCGCCCACTCGCGCGCTGACAGCGCCACCGGCCGGCCATCGACCGTGGCCTCGCGCGTGGCCGGGTTCAGCGCCACCCCTTTGTGGCTGAAGACGGGTTCGCCCCGGCCTGCACTGCGCCGCAACAGCGCACGAACACGCGCCAGCAGTTCATCGGTGTCGTAGGGCTTGACGACGTAATCGTCGGCGCCCGCATCCAGGCCCGCAACCCGGTCGCCGACCGCGTCGCGAGCGGTGGCCACCAGCACCGGCACCGTGACATGCCGCGCCCGCAAGGACCGCAGCACCTCGAGCCCATCGCGTTTGGGCAAGCCGAGGTCCAGCAGCACGAGATCGTAGGTTTGCGAGCGCAGCGCCGTATCCGCCATGGCGCCGTCGCGAACCCAATCGACGGCGTAATGCTCGGCGCGCAGCACGTCCAGCACGGCCTCGCCGATCATCGCGTCGTCTTCCACCAGCAGCACCCGCATCGCTCGCCCTCGCAACTGCAGCGATTATGCGAGCCGGCGCTTAGACGGGCCTTAAGGGCCCGCCATGCGTTGAAAACGCAGGCTCAGACGCGATTCGAGCGGCCGCGCGCCAGGCTGTAGATGAACAGCAGGATGACGGCGCCGATGATCGAGGCAATCCACCCGGCGGCTTCGCCCTCCTGGTACAGGCCCAGGGCCACGCCCGCGTAGCGCGCGATGAAAGCGCCGGCAATCCCCAGCAGCGTGGTCATGATGATGCCCAGCCTGTCGTCGCCGGGTTTCAATGCCCGCGCGATCAGGCCGACGATGAACCCCACCAGAATCGTTCCCAGAATCGACATCTGCGTTCTCCATTGAAAGAAAACATCCTATCTGCGCAGGTTGCGGCAGTGTTGTAGGACGGCTCGGATTCAGCTGTGGCACGAAGGCCCAAGGTCGGCAGGGAAGCGTTTCATCCGACCGGCGCGGTCAACAACAAGCGCGCAAGGAGTTCGAGCAGCGCCTCGGGCGCTACCGGCTTGGTCAGGTGCGCATCGAAGCCCGCCGCGAGCGCCTTCTCCACATCCGCCTGCTGGCCGTAGCCGGTGAGCGCGACCAGCTTGCCCCGGAACGGGGGACGGCTGGCCCGCAGCCGCCGGGCCATTTCGTAGCCGTCCATCTCCGGCAGCCCGATGTCCAGCAAGGCAAGTTCGGGGGAGAACCCATCGATGAGGTCGAACGCGGCGCTCGGCGTGTACGCCACCTGCGCCTGGAAACCCGACAGCGACAGCAGCATCGCTACCGTGTCCGCGGCATCCCGGTTGTCATCGACCACGAGCACCTTGCTCGGCCCCGACACTGCCGGGGCGGCAGTCTTGATCCGTCTTTCGGTCGGCGGGGCGCAGGTGGGCAGAGACACTGTGACGGTGGCGCCCTTGCCCAAGCCTTCGCTTTGCGCACGCACACTGCCCGCGTGCATGTCCACCAGGTTCTTGACGATGGCCAGCCCGAGCCCAAGGCCGCCGTTCACCTGGCGCGCCTGATCGCGGGCCTGGAAGAACATGTCGAACACGCGCTCGAGCTCGGCCGCCGACATTCCCAGACCGTCGTCGCGAAACTCGATCTCGATGCTCGCGTCCTGCGCGCGTACATGCACATCGATCGAGCCGGTGGGCGCGGTGAACTTGATGGCATTGCCCAGAAGGTTGTTGAAGATCTGCACCAGCCTGGCCTCATCGGCGCGCACCCACAGCGCTCTGGCGGCTGGCTCGATCTGCAGGTTGAATTTGCGGCCGCCGAGCATTGGACGCAACGACTCCACCGTCTGCTCCAGGAGCGGCACTGCGTGCAGCGGCAAGGGGTTGATGACAAAGCGCTTGCTGGCGATGCGCGAGGCGTCCAGCAGGTCGTCGACCAGCCGCGTGACGTAGTCCAACTGGCGTTGGATGATGGCGCGCTCGGCGGCCGTTGCATGGTCGCCCTTGAGGTTCATCAGGTGCACCGCGTTCATGATGGGCGCCAGCGGGTTGCGCAGCTCGTGCCCGAGCAGCGCCAGGAACTCGTCCTTGTTGCGGTTGGCCACTTCGGCCACGCGCAGTGCCTCTTCGATCCGCTTGAGCAGCGACTCGCGCTCGCCCTCGACCTTGCTGCGGCGAGCGTTTGCCTCGTCGCGATCGATTGACGCGCGGCGCAAGGCCGCACCCAAATCATCGAGTTCGCGCACGCCCAGCGCGGAGAGCTCGACCTGCTTGCCGGCGCCGAGCGCTGTCGCCGCTTGCTTGAGCACATCGATCGGGCCGCTGATGCTCAGGGCCATTCGCCATGCGAGCCATGCCAACAGGGCGAGTGACGCGGCCGTGCCCGCCCCCACCGCAGCCAGCAGGCGATACAGGTCGGCGTTGGCTTCGGCCGCCGGAATTCCCACGGCGACCACCCATTGCGAGGTTTTCACGCGGCTGAAGCCGGTGGCGCTCTCCACGCCTTCCAGGGTGACGGTGCGCCCCATCCCTTGCTGGCCGTTTTGCCTGATGAGCTCTTGGAGCGACGGCGAATAGCGCGGCGAGTTGCTCGCCAGCGAGCGGGCCACGCGGTTGCCGTTCTGGTCGTAAACGGCAACCACCCAGGACGGCGCCAGCTGCTGCCGCGCCACCACGTCCAGCACCTGCGCGGTCGTCATCACCGCCGACAGCACATAACGCACGCGCCCGTCCTTGAGCACGGGAAAGCGGACGGCAAATGCCTCCTGGCCGCGCGAACCCTTGGCGACGGAACCAACGGACGGAGCGCCAGTTGCTAACACCTGCGACAGGCTGCCCGGCTCGACCGGCAGCACTTGGCCATTGCCCGGGTCACCCACACGCATGACCAGGTTGCTGTCCGCATCGACGAGCATCACCAGCCGCCAGCTGTGGCTTTGCGCCACGCGCTTGGCCAGCGGCTCGAATACGCTGGCGTGCACCTGGTGGGGGTCCAGGTCCGACAGCTGGACCGTATGGGCCAGGTTGTCCAGGAGCGAGACGGTGGACCGAAGTTCCGCATCGATGGCGGTCGCGAGCGCGCGTGAGAGCTCGAGCGCGGCCCGCTCGGTTTCGCGTTGGCGCTGGCTGGCCAGATAGGCGCTGGCCAACAACAGCACCAGCGCCAGCGGCACCAGTCCGCTTGCCGCCAGCAGGAACAGCCGAAATCGCAAAGGCCTGGAGACGTTGGTGCCGCCGGCGACGCGCGAGCCCTGTGCTGCCGATGGGGCCTGTGACGACCCGCCCCCCGCCTTCATGCTCACCGGGTCTCCTGCTGTTGTGCCCAGCCAAGCGCCGAGCAGCCATCCATCTTACCCGGCGCTGCCGGAACGAGCTGGGTGGCTCAGCAGCGCGGGCAGCTCCATCAAGTCGGCGAACACGCAGGAGGCGCCGGCATCGCGCAACGACTGCGGCGCGTCGTGGCCCGCTTCGGGCGGGCTGTACCCGAACACCGTCGCTCCCGCCGCGCAACCCGCCAGCGCGCCGGTCACCGTGTCTTCAACGACGGCACAGCGGCCTGGCTCGACGCCCACAGCCGCGGCCGCGGCGAGGTACACGTCGGGCGCAGGCTTGGATCGCGGCAGCTCATGGCCGCTGAAGACGCGGCCCTTGAAAAAAGGCAGCAAGCCGCATTTCTCCAATTGCAACTCCACCTTGAACCGGTCCGCGCCCGATGCGCAGGCGATGCGGCCCTCGAAGCGCTCGTGCAACAGGGCCACGACTTCGACAGCGCCGCGGATGGGTTTGAGGTCGCGGATCAGAGAGACGTTGCGGCGTTCGCGGAAGCGCACCAGCCAATCCTCGGTCATGGGCTGGCCCGTCCGCGCTTCGATCAAGGCGCGCTCGTCCTTCACCGCCTTGCCGACGAACAACCGCATGCACTCGGCGCGGCTGAGCTTCCAGCCGAGTTCTTCCAGCATGTCGCGCAGCACACCGTTGGTGATGGGCTCGCTGTCGACCAATACGCCGTCGCAATCGAACAGCACCGCGTCGAAGCGCTTCATGGCGTCACTCCGTCCAGGTAGTACCAGCGTCCATCTTCGCGCACGAAGCGGCTGCGTTCGTGTAGGCGCACGGCGCGCCCCGAGGGGCCTCGGCTGCGGGCGACGAATTCCACTTCAGCGTGATCGGCATCGATGACCCGGTGGCTGCGCACCTCCAGGCCCAGCCATTTCGTCGCCACCAATTCGAGGCGCGGCGGCCGGGTGGACGGATGCCAGCTGGCGAGCAGCCACTGCGCGTCGCCCGCGACGAACGCGGCGTAACGTGAGCGCATCAACGCTTGCGCGTCGGCAGGCCACTCGGCCATCAAGCCAGCGCTCGCTGGATGATGATCTTCTGCACGTCGGACGTGCCCTCATAAATTTGGCACACCCGCACGTCGCGCCAGATGCGCTCGACCGGAAAGTCGCTGACATAGCCGTAGCCGCCCAGGGTCTGGATCGCGGCGCTGCAGACGCGCTCGGCCATCTCGCTGGCGAACAGCTTGGCCATCGCGGCTTCCTTCAGGCACGGCTTGCCGGCGTCGCGCAGCGCGGCCGCGTGCCAGAGCAACTGCCGCGCGGCTTCGAGTTGCGTCGCGCAGTCGGCCAGCCGGAATCCGACGGCCTGGTGATTGATGATCGCCGTGCCGAAACTCTGGCGCTCCTTGGCATAGGCCAGCGCCACCTCGAATGCGCTGCGCGCCATGCCGACGCTCTGCGCCGCGATGCCGATGCGCCCGCCTTCCAGCGCCGACAAGGCGATCTTGTAGCCCTCGCCTTCTTCGCCGATCAAATGGTCCGCCGGGATGCGGCAGTTGTCGAAATTGATCTGCGCGGTGTCGCTGGAGTGCTGGCCCACCTTGTCTTCCAGCCGCGCCACCACATAACCGGGCGTGTCGGTGGGTACCAGGAACGCGCTCATGCCACGCTTGCCCGCGCCCTTGTCCGTCACCGCGATCACCACGGCGAGCTGGCCGTTCTTGCCGCTGGTGACGAACTGCTTGACCCCTTCGATCACATAAGCATCGCCCTCGAGGCGGGCAGTGGTGCGCAAGCCGGAAGCGTCGCTGCCCACCTGCGGCTCGGTCAGGCAGAACGCGCCGAGCAGTTCGCCTTGCGCGAGGCGCGTCAACCAGCGCTGCTTCTGCGCGGCATTGCCGTAGCGTATGAGGATGGCATTGACCGGGCAATTGGTGACGCTGATGGCGGTGCTGGTGCCGCCGTCACCGGCCGCGATCTCCTCCAGCACCAGGGCCAGCGTGACGAAATCCAGCCCCGCCCCACCGAATTTCTCCGGCACGCAAATGCCGTACGCGCCCAGCGCCGCCAGGCCGCGATGCGCTTCGCGCGGGAAGTGATGCTCCTTGTCCCAACGCGCGGCGTGCGGCCACAGTTCTTCCTTGGCGAACGCGCGCACCGCGTCGCGGATCATTTCCTGTTCTTGACTCAGCAGCATCGGCCTTGGCGGTCGCCCGATGCAACGCGCGGGGCGAGTGAGATCACATCAGCTCGATTGCGACGGCCGTCGCCTCGCCGCCGCCGATGCACAGCGTCGCGATCCCGCGCTTGCCGCCGCGGGCTTTCAGTGCGTGGATCAAGGTCACCATGATGCGAGCGCCCGATGCGCCGATCGGGTGACCCAGCGCGCACGCGCCTCCGTTGACGTTCACGATCTCGTGCGGCACCTTCAGCTCCTCCATCAGCGCCATCGGCACCACGGCAAAGGCTTCGTTGACTTCCCAGAGGTCGATGTCCTTCACCTTCCAGCCGGTCTTCGCCAGCAGCTTCTGCACGGCGCCCACCGGAGCGGTGGTGAACCAGTTCGGCTCCTGCGCATGCATCGCGTGGCCGACGATGCGCGCGATGGGCTTGCTGCCGTAGCGCGCCGCCGTGGATTCGCGCATCAACACCATCGCCGCAGCGCCATCGTTGATGCTGGAGCTGGACGCGGCAGTGATCGTGCCGTCCTTCTTGAAAGCCGGCTTGAGCGTGGCGATCTTGTCGAGCTTGACCTTGCCGGGGCCTTCGTCGATCGCCACCACGACCTCGCCGGCGCGGCTCTTCACCGTAACGGGAGTGATCTCGGCGGCGAAAGCGCCGGACTCGGTGGCGGCCTTGGCCCGCTTCACACTGGCCGTGGCGAAAGCGTCCTGGGCCTCGCGAGTGAACTGGTACTTGGCCGCGCACTCCTCGCCGAAGGTGCCCATCGAGCGCCCGGCTTCGTAGGCGTCTTCGAGGCCGTCCAGCATCATGTGGTCGAACACGCGATCGTGGCCCATGCGATAGCCGCCGCGGCCCTTGAGCAGCAGGTAAGGCGCGTTGGTCATGCTTTCCATGCCGCCGGCCACCATCACTTCGTGCGTGCCGGCCAGCAGCATGTCGTGGGCGAACATCGCCGCTTTCATGCCCGAGCCGCACATCTTGGACAGCGTCACCGCACCCGCGCTCTTGGGCAGACCGCCCTTGAACGCTGCCTGGCGCGCCGGGGCCTGGCCCTGGCCTGCCATGAGGCAATTGCCGAACAGCACTTCGCCGACGGCGTCGCCGGTGACGCCGGCCCGCTCGACGGCCGCTTTGATGGCCGCGCCGCCGAGGTCATGCGCGGAAAGCGCGGCGAAGTCGCCCTGGAAACTGCCCATGGGCGTGCGGGCGGCGCCGACGATGACGATGGATTCAGACATTGCAAACTCCTTGTGACGTGAGGAAATCGTGGGCAGCCTACTTCAAGGCAGGCTGCCCGATGAAGGCGGCCATGTCAGCGACCACCTTGTCTTCGATGCCGTTGAAGCCGTGATGCGCGAACGCTTCGCAGGGAGGTCCTTCGCTGCGGCCGCCCTCGTAGGTGATGAGGCGGCTGCCGGCAGCGGGCAACTTCGCCATCAGCGTGGGCAACAGCGCAGGCGAGCAACTCTGGCATTGGTCCTGCGCATGATGCTGCACCAGCACCGGCATCTGCAGCGTCTGCACTGCCATCTCCTGCACCGGGCGCGCGCTGGAGGTGCCGAAGCGCGAACTGCCGAGGATAGTGGAAGTAAGGATCAAGCCGTCGACCGCCGCCGCGTCCTTCAGCATTGTCGCCGCGTGCGCGGCCGATTGCGTGCCGCGGCTGGTTCCTACCAGCCACACCGGCTTGCCGAAACGCTGGCGCGACCAGGTCACCACCGCGCCCAGGTCGCGTGCGTGCTCCTCGCTTTCGCGGAACGTGCCGTCCAGAAAGGGCGGCCTGCTGTGGTCGCTGGGCGTGTCCACCAGCACCACCGCGAAGCCGCGCTGGACAAACAGCGAGCGCGAACGAACCAGGAAGTTGCCTTCGTTGCGCATGCTGCCGTTGTCGAAGATGCCCAGGCGTCCGGCGCCCCCGGTCAGCAGGATCACCACGGCGGTGGGCTGCTCGGGCTGGATCACCAGCATGCGCTGGGTGATGCCAGGGCGCGTGGGAAGGTCGACGATCTGCGCTTGTTGGGCGAACGATGCCGCACACCAGAGCAGGAGGGCCAGGAAAGCAAGGATGGGGCGCATGATCAGTGTCCTTCGATGGCCGCGGGAACGGCCTTGCGCTCTTCCTCGGCGAGGCGGCGCAGGTACCTCTGGAACTCGGGGTCTTCGCCGCGCAGCAGCAGCGGCAAGGCATTGCGGAAATCTTCGCGCCGGCACCATTCGCGCATGTAGTCGTCCCAGCTGTTCCAGCGGCGCGCTTCAGTCTGCGTCATCTCCTCCTTGTAGGCCACCAGGAAGGCGCGTTCGAACAGGGACATCAGCATATCGAAGATCACCAGCATGCGCTGCCTTTGCTCCGGCGCGGGATTGGAAAGCGGCTCGCTCGCGCGCAGCTGCAAGTCCGGATGCGCCAGCACCACCTTGAGGAAATCGTTGTAGGCATCGGACAGCAGCTGATAAGCCTCTTCGTCCTCATTGTCGCGCTCCTTGCGCTCCTGCCAGACGAACAGGAAGAGCGCGAACGGCAGGCCCAGTGCCGTGACCACGAAGCTGGCCAGCTCCCAGGCATCGCGCACGTTCATGCGACCTTCGCCTCGGCCGGGTGCGCGCGGCGCGCCGCGGCGAAGCGCCTTTCGCGCTCGTAGGGAAACACGTCGTGCACATGGCCGGCGGCAATCCGCTCCTTGTGCGTTTGCCAGAATGAAGCGTCGAGCAATTCGGCGTGATGCTTCATGAACACCTCTCGCACCGTCGGGTTGCCCAGCAGGAAAGGCTCGAACGTTTCCGGAAACACATCCTTGGGCCCGACCTTGTACCAGACCTCCCCGGAGACCTCGTCTTCATAGCTGCGCGCCTGCGGAACCTTGCGGAACTGGCAGTCGGTGATGTATTCGATTTCGTCGTAATCGTAGAACACCACCTTGCCGTTGCGCGTGACGCCGAAATTCTTCCACAACATGTCTCCGGGAAAGATATTGGCGGCCACCAGGTCCTTGATCGCGTTGCCGTACTCGATGACGGCGCGCTCGATCTGCTCGCGCGCGTGCCCGGCGGCAATGCCGTTCTCCCCCGCCGCTTGCCCCGCATCGAATGCTTCCTGCAAATAGATATTGAGCGGAATCATCCGGCGCTCGATGTACAGGTGCTTGATCACCACCTCTTCGACGCCGGCGCTCCCATCGTCATTCCGGCGAGCGCTGATCTGCAGCTGGCTGGGCGCGTGCTGGCAAATCTCGTCGAGCAACTCGTCCTCGAAGCGCTCGCGCGCGAACGCCACCTGGCTGTACTCCAGCGTGTCGGCCATGCGGCCGACGCGGTCGTGCTGCTTGACCAGCAGGTACTTGCCCTTGATCTGCTCGCGCGTCGTGTCCTTGGGCGGCGGATAGTAATCCTTGATCAGCTTGAACACATAGGGAAAGGACGGCAGGTCGAACACCAGCATCACCATGCCCTTGATCCCGGGCGCGATGCGGAACTTGTCGCTGGAGTGCTTCAGGTGATGGAGAAAGTCGCGGTAGAACAGTGTCTTGCCCTGCTTGGCCAAGCCCAGCGCGTTGTAGATTTCGTTGCGCGGCTTGCGCGGCATCAGCGAGCGCAGGAACTGCACATAGGCCGACGGCACTTCCATCTCCACCATGAAGTACGCGCGCGCAAAACTGAACAGCGCCTGCAGGTCGTCCTCGCCGAACAGGCAGGCATCGATGATCAATTTGCCCTGCTTGTTGTGCAGGATCGGCAGCGCAAACGGCAGTTCGTTGAAGCCGTTGATGATCTTGCCCACCACATAGCAGCCCTTGTTGCGGAAGAACAGCGAGGACAACACCTGGATCTGGAAGTTGGCGCGCAGCTTGACCTGGTTCAGCCGGTTGCCGATCGCGTCGAGCACGTAGCCGGCGTCGCGCTCCAGGTTCTCGAACGGGCGCTGCAGCCGGAAGTTGTCGATGATGCGCACCAGGGTGTCGCCCAGGGTCTCGCGCGTCGGGTAATAGGCCCGATAGGTGGGCAGGGCCGCCGGCTCGTCGTTCTCGATGTACTCGGTGCTCACCGCCGGCCGCACGAAAATGAAATCGTTGTGGAAGTGGGTTCGGTTCAGGATCTTGGTGGTGACCGAATTGAAGAAGGTCTCGGCCAGCTCGGGCTGGTGGTGGTCCACCAGCAAGCCGATGTAGTGCAGCTTCACCTGCTGCCACACGTCCATCGGCTGCTCGCCGGCCTTGAATTCCTGTTCCAGCCGCGCCACCGCTTCTTGCACCCGCAAATCGTAGAACTCGATGCGTTCGCGCTGCGCCCGCTGCTGGCCGTGCCAGTCGGCCGTCTCGAAGCGCTGCTTGGCGAGCGCGGACTCGGTGCGAAACAGGCGGTAGTGGCGATTGAAGCCATCCATCATCGCCTGCGCCACTTCGTAGGCGAGCGGCGAGTCCAGGCGCTGGGGGAACATCGACATTCCAGGGCCTGTTCACAGGCCTAGCGGCGGGCCGTCATCACCTTGTCGACCGCGGCGCGGTACAGCGGCTCGATCGAGTCGGTGCTGGACACCGACATGCCCAGGTCCTGCAACAGCCCATCGTGCACGCCGAAGGCCCAGCCGTGCACGCTGACCGGTTGCCCGCGCGCCCAGGCATCCACCATGACCGTGCTCACACCCACGTTCACCACCTGCTCGATCACGTTAAGGTCGCACAAAGCGTCCGCGCGGCTGGCCTCCGGGAGCTGTTCCAGCAGGGGGCGATGACGATCGCGCACATCCTGGATGTGGCGGATCCAGTTGTCGGCCAAGCCGATGCGCGCTCCTTCCAGGGCAGCTTGCACGCCCGAGCAGCCGTAATGCCCCACCACGATGATGTGCTCCACCTTCAGCCGCTCCACCGCGAACTGGATCGCGGACAGCGCATTCAGGTCGGAGTGGACCACCACGTTGGCCACGTTGCGGTGCACGAACACCTCGCCTGGCTCCAGCCCGGTGATCTGGTTGGCCGGCACGCGGCTGTCGGAGCAGCCGATCCACATGTACTTGGGGCGCTGCTGCTGGGTCAGGCCGCTAAAGAAGCCCGGCCGCTCACGCTCCATTTGGGCGGCCCAGGCGCGGTTGTGGGAGAACAGGTCTTTCAGCGAAGTGGCAGTCATGGCGCTATTGTCTCCCGCTCAGCATACGTGGGATTACGGGCCGCCTGGAGGCTACATCGTCTCGGCGAACAACTCGCGGCCGATCAGCATGCGGCGGATTTCGCTGGTGCCGGCACCGATCTCGTACAACTTGGCGTCGCGCCAAAGCCGGCCGAGCGGATAGTCGTTGATGTAGCCGTTGCCGCCGAAGATCTGGATGCCCTCGCCCGCCATCCAGGTCGCCTTCTCGGCACACCACAGAATGACCGAGGCGCAGTCCTTGCGCACTTGCCGCACATGGTCGCTGCCTAAAAGGTCGAGGTTCTTGCCCACCGTGTAGCAGAAGGCCCGCGCGGCTTGCAGCACCGTGTACATGTCCGCCACCTT
>JAQGMT010000294.1 GCA_028292185.1 Ramlibacter sp.
CCCGGCGAGGTTGACTCCCGGGCTGGTGCTGACGACCTGGTTCCAGCTGCTGCCGCGGTCGCTCGAGAAGTACATGCCGCCGCCATATTGGACCGCGAAGATGCGGTCGGCCGACGGCGTCATGTCGATCGAAATCCAGATGCCGTTCGGCGCATTGGCCGCGGTCCAGTTGACGCCGCCGTCGACCGACGTGTTGAGATTGCCGCCCGCCTCCCCGGCGATGAGAACGTCCCCGGCAGCGCTGGACGACAGCCAGTGCCAGACCCGCTGGTTCAAGCGCGGCGTCCAGGCGACGCCCGGCGCCACATTGCCTTGCACACTGCTGGTCAGCACCGTCTGCCCGGCATTTTGGGCCAGCATCCAGGTGTTGGCGCTTTCGCCCGTGACGCTGACCGTGTCGCCCACCGCCGGGGAAGGCGGCAGCGTGATGACCACCGTGCCGGGCGTGCTCGACGCGACGGTGTACGACTGGTTCGGCGCCGCTTGCTGGCTGAGACCGGTGATGCGGATGGAAGAGGGTGCAGGCGCGGGTGCAGGTGCAGGTGCAGGTGCAGGTGCAGGTGCAGGTGCAGGTGCAGGCGAAGGTGCAGGCGAAGGTGCAGGCGAAGGGGCAGGCGCGGGCGAGGGCGAGGGCGAGGGCGCCGGTGCAGGTGCAGGTGCTGCAGCCGCGGGCTCGGATACTCTGGTCAGTGCCGGATCGGATCCGGGCGTCGTCAGTGCGCTCGATGGCGCGGGCGCGGCCGGCGGCTCTGCGGAACTGCCACCTCCGCCACAGGCAGTCAGCCATAACGCGGCCATGGCCGATGCAGTCAGGCTTTGTACCCGGGCTCTCTTGTCGTAGTGCTTCACACGGTTCCTTAAAAACTTTTCCGCGGCGCAGTGGCCTCAGCAGCGCCCCCCAGGGCGCCTCATCAGAAAATTCTAGGGAGTGGTGGTGCCCACGAGCATGAGCTTTCCGAGTAATTGCATGTAGGCCAACATCTCATGCGTCGCTTACAGCCGAGCTTGCGGCACCACGAGATAAGATAGCCGCACGGGAGTCCACGCCTCGCGCACCAGCACCGGCACAACCGGCGCGGCGCGGTGGCCAGTCAAACATACATTTCATGCCCAACATCGGAACGGTTCTCAAGAGCGAAATCTCGCGGGTGTCGCGCAAGGAAGTGCGCGGCGAGACCCAGGCGCTCAAAAAGTCGATCTCGCAGTACCGCTCGCAGATCGCTGACCTCAAGCGGCGGATGCTCGCCCTCGAACAGCAGGTCAAACGCGTTCGCAAAGTCAGCGCACCGGCGGTGGCCAATGACGACGAACCTGGCGGCCAGCTGCGCTTCAGCGCCAAGGGGCTCGCCGCCCAGCGGCGCCGGCTCGGCCTGTCGGCGGCCGCAGTGGCGCAGTTGCTCGGCGTTTCGGCCTTGTCGGTGTACAAATGGGAGAGCGGCAAGACCCGCCCGCGCGCGCGGCAGATCGAAGCCATCGCCGGACTGCGCGGCATGGGCAAGCGCGAAGCCCTGAAGCGGCTGGAAGAAGCAGGCCGCTAGCGACTCTTATGCCACTGCCCGCGGCCGAACCCCGGTCTCATCTCCACACCCGCAGCGTCGTTTACCGGGGTTACCACCGCGACGATGGCTTGTGGGACATCGAAGCGGAGTTGTCCGATACCAAGACGTATACGCTCGAGCGCTCCGAGCGCGGCCTGATGCCGCCCGGCACGCCGGTGCATGGGATGGCGATCCGCGCCACCGTGGACGATGCGATGACGATCCGGGCGATCGCCACATCGATGGACAGCACACCGTTCGACGAGTGCCAGCAGGGCAACGACCCGATGCAGCAGATGGTGGGCGTGACCATGGGCCCCGGCTGGCGCCAGGCCATCGAACGGGCGCTGGGTGGCGTGCGCGGCTGCACGCACCTGCGCGAGCTGCTCTTCAATATGGCGACCGCCGCCTACCAGACCATTCCCGCCTACCAACACCGGCTGCGCCGGCAAGCCGGCCTGCCGGAGCCCGACAGCAAGGAGCCGCCGTACCATTTGGGCAAATGCATCTCGTGGGACTTCGACGGTCCCGTGGTGCAGCGGCACTACCCCCAGTTCGCCGGCTGGCAGCCGCTCAAGCGAGCCGCCAAAAAAAGCACCGGCCCGGCCTGAACCCTTTCCAAGGACCCCCGATGAAGATCCTCGACATTCTCGAGAAGACCTGTCCCATTTCCTCGCCCATCCGCAACGCCTACATCGACTTCAGCAAGATGACGCTGAGCCTGGTGGCGGTGGTGACCGACGTGGTGCGCAACGGCAAGCGCGTGGTCGGCTACGGTTTCAACTCCAACGGGCGCTACGGCCAAGGCATGTTGATGCGCGAGCGCTTCATCCCGCGCGTGCGCGAGGCCGATCCCGCATCGCTGCTGGATGAAAGCGGCCAGAACCTCGATCCGCACAAGGTGTGGGCGACGATGTTCACCAACGAGAAACCCGGTGGGCACGGCGAGCGCTCGGTGGCGATTGGCACCATCGACATGGCCGTCTGGGATGCGGTGGCCAAGATCGCCGGCAAGCCCTTGTTCCAGTTGCTGGCGGAGCGTTACGGCACCGGTGTTCCGAACCGCAAGGTGTTCGTGTACGCGGCGGGCGGCTACTACTATCCTGGCAAGGACGACGCGAAGCTCAAGGATGAGATGCGCAGCTACCTCGATCGCGGCTACAACGTGGTCAAGATGAAGATCGGGGGCGCGCCGCTGGATGACGACTTGCGCCGCATCGATTCGGTCTTGAGCATTCTCAAGGATGGGCAGCGGCTCGCGGTGGACGCCAACGGCCGCTTCGACCTGGACACCGCCATCGCGTATGCGAAGGCGCTGTCACGCTACAACCTGTTCTGGTACGAGGAGGCGGGCGATCCGCTCGACTTCGAACTGCAGGCCACCTTGCGCAACTACTATGCGAACCCGATGGCGACGGGCGAAAACCTGTTCTCGATGCAGGACGCCCGCAACCTGGTGCGCTATGGCGGCATGCGGCCCGATCGCGACTGGCTGCAGTTCGATTGCGCCTTGAGCTATGGCCTGGTGGAATACCTGCGCACCCTGGACATGTTGAAGCAGCACGGCTGGTCCCCCAGCCGCTGCGTGCCGCACGGCGGGCACCAGATGTCGCTGAACATCGCCGCCGGCCTGGGCCTGGGCGGCAACGAGTCCTATCCCGACCTGTTCCAGCCGTTCGGCGGATTTCCGGATGGTGTGAAAGTGGAAGCAGGGCACGTGATGCTGCCCGAGTTGCCCGGCATCGGATTCGAAGGCAAGGCGGACCTCTATCGCGAGATGCAGGCGCTGGCTTCATGACAAGCGCCAATTGACATTTCACGCGAATCGCTCCAAAGATGCACCCCCATTCGTGAGGTCCTACCGGAGGTGTGAAGTGCTGACCAAAATTGCCGCTGCGTTGAGTGTCGTGTTGCTGTGCGTCCCGCTGCCCGGGTGCGACAGTTCTTCCGCCGCGGTGCCCGATGCGCCGCTGGTTCCGGCCAATGCCAGCTTCTCCACGCTGGTCACCACGCCGCTGGCCATCGAAGGCCTCAGCGGCGACGCGGCCGGCAACGTTTACACCACCGGTCGCAGCCCCGGCGTCGGCGTTCCTTGTCCGGTGTGGCGTTCGTCCGTGGCGCGGCCGGCGCTGGTCACCGTGGGCTTCATCCCCGCGCCCAGCGCTTCGGAGCAGTGCAGCCCCTCGGGCCTGACCTTCAACACGGGCGGCGACCTGTTCTTCTCCGACGGCGACAAGATCTATCGGCTCACGCCGAACGACCTCAACCCGCCGGTCGCGCGCATTTACGCCACCGGCGTTCCCGGCACCAACGGCCTGGCGTTCGACCGCCGCGGCGACCTCTGGACCGGCGACGGCACCACCGGCCTGGGTCGCGTCTGGAAGATCTCGCCGGCAGGCGTGGTCACCGAGGTGCTGCGCGTGCAGCCGCTGGCCAATGAAGTGAACCTGGTCACCGGCGTCGGCGGCGTCGGCCGCGACGTGCGCTCGCTGCCGCCCGGAACCATCACCGTCACATCCACCACCCGCAACGCCGCCAACGCGCTGGGCTCGCAGCCGCTGGTGGCCAACGGCGTCGCGTTCAATGCCGCGGGCGACATGTACATCGCCGACAGCGGACGCGGCGCGCTGTGGAAGGTGGAATTCGATGCGGCCGGCAACGTCACCACCCGGCGCGGCTGCGACACCACGTTCACCGCCAACACCTTGTGCCTCGAGACGCTGTTCGTCGAACACCCGATCATCGAAGGCGCGGACGGCATCGCGCTGGATAGCGCGGGCAACATCTGGGTGGCCGCCAACGAGCGCAATGCGATCGCCGTGGTCACGCCATCGGGTCGGGTCACCGAGGCGTTCCGCAATCCGGTGAACGCCGCCGGCCTGCGCAACGACGGTCCCCTGGAGACGCCGACCAGCCCGTTCCTGCTCGGCACCCAGTTCTGCACCGCCAACTCCGACGGCAACCGGCGCGACAACTCGCCCAGCACCGCCGGCGAGATCGGCGGCACCGGCCAGCCCAAAGGCAAGATCTCCTGCATGGCTCAAGCCCTGGTGACCGGCGGCCTCCCGCTGCCGGTTCAATAATCCCGGCCCGCCGGGAAACGCCGGTGCAGCTGCCACGGGTCCCAGTCCTACAGCGGGATCCGTGCGCGGGCCCTAGATTCGCGGGATGATCCCGGCCCTCGAGCGCGGCGCCGCCGCGGCTTCCGAACTCGCTCGCCGCTTTGCTCAGGCCGTCAGGCGCCACCCGGTGCGCGCCACCCTGGTGCTGCCGGCCTTGCTGCTGGCGTACGTGCTGGTGCTGATTCCGTTCACGCCCGGCATCGGAGACCTGCGCAAGGTCAAGTCCGAAGTGCCGGCGGTGCTGCTGTCGTCCGACGGCGTGGTGCTGGCCGAGTACCGCCGCCTGAACCGCCGCTGGGTCCCGCTGTCGAAAATCGCGCCCAGCGTCATCGACGCGCTGATCGCCACCGAAGACAACCGCTTCTACCAGCATCACGGCATCGACCTGCGGCGCACCGCATCGGCGGCCCTGAGCACGCTCACCGGCGCGCGGCAAGGCGGATCGACCATCACGCAGCAGCTGGCGCGCAATCTTTATCCCGAGGAAATCGGGCGCGCCGCAACCCTCACGCGCAAGGTGAAGGAGGCGATCACGGCGCTGAAGATCGAGGCGGTGTACTCGAAGCAGGAAATCCTCGAGACCTATCTCAACACGGTTCCCTTCCTGTACAACGCCTTCGGCATCGAGATGGCGGCGCGCACCTATTTCGACAAGAACGCGGACCAGCTCGACCTGCTGGAAAGCGCCACCTTGATCGGCATGCTCAAGGGCACCAGCATCTACAACCCGGTGCTCAATCCCGAGCGCGCGGTGCAGCGGCGCAACGTGGTGCTGGCGCAGATGGCCAAACGCGGCAAGCTCGATCCGGCCAAGCTGGAGGCGCTCTCGAACCGCCCCCTGCGGCTGGATTTCGAGCGGCAAGTGGAACCGCTCGGCCCGGCGCCGCACGTCGCGCAGAACCTGCGCAAGTGGCTGATCGAATGGGCCGACCGCAAGGGCTACGACATCTACACCGATGGCTTGGTGGTGCGCACCACCATCGACGCGAAGCTGCAGAAGGTGGCGAACCAGGCGGTCGCGCACCAGATGGCGCAGCTGCAGCCGCTGGTCGCCCGGCGCCAGCGCAATGGTGAAGACCCGCCGGTCCTGCAAGCCGGCTTTCTCGCGCTCGACCCGCGCAGCGGCTTCGTGCGCGCATGGGTCGGCAGCCGCGATTTCGCGCAGGAACAATTCGACCATGTGAACCAGGCGAAGCGCCAGCCCGGCTCGACGTTCAAGCCCTTCGTTTATGGGGCGGCGTTCGTGCAGGGCTTCGATCCTGCCTCGACCTTGATCGACCAGGCCGTGGCGATCCGTACCAGAGGAGAGGTATGGACGCCCAGCGATGGCACGCCGCCGAGCGGCCAGCCGATGAGCCTGCGCGACGGCCTGGCGTTCTCCAAGAACACCATCACCGCGCAACTGATGCAGGAGGTCGGCCCCGCGAAGGTGGCGGCGCTGGCGCGCGCGATGGGCGTGCGGCAAAGCAAACTCGACGAGGTGCCTTCGCTCGCGCTGGGCACCAGCCCGGTGACCTTGCGCGAAATGGTGATCGCTTATGCGAGCATTGCCAATGGCGGCAGCTACATGGAACCGGTGCTGGTGTTGCGCATCGAGCGCCGTGACGGCCAGTTGCTGGAGGAATTCAAGCCGGTGGAACCCGAGCGCGCGATGCCGCGCCCGGCAGCACTCACACTGGTGGACGTGATGCGCGGCGTGGTCGATGAAGGAACGGGCACCGCGATCCGCCAGCGCTGGGGCATCCAGGCCGACGTGGCCGGCAAGACCGGCACCACGCAGGACAACAGCGACGGCTGGTTCATCCTGATGCACCGGCAGCTGGTGGCGGGCGCCTGGGTCGGCTTCAACGACAACCACGTGACGATGGGCAGCTGGGGCGAGGGCGCGCGCAGCGCCTTGCCGATCGTCGGTGAAGTGTTCCAGCAATCGCTGCGCAACCACTGGCTCGACGCGAATGCCGAGTTCGACATCCCGCGGCCGAAACCCAAGCCGAAAACCAGGCCGCAACCCGACCTCAACGATCTCGTCAACGACGTGATCGGGCGCATCTTCAAGCTTTTTCGCTGAGGCGGATGGGCCCGCGCGGCCCTGGCGCGCCGAGTCAACTATGATCGCCGCGATGCAAACTCAGGCCCCCCGCGTCGCCCTCATTCACGCCACCGCCTTGGCGGTGGCCCCGATCGTCTCCGCATTCGAGCGGCTGTGGCCGCAGGCGCGCCGCATGAACCTGCTGGACGACAGCCTGTCGGTGGATCGTGCCGAGGCCGGCATACTCACACCGGCGATGACGCGCCGCTTCATCGAGCTCGCGCGCTACTGTAAGGACGCGGGCTGCGATGGGATTCTGTTCACCTGCTCCGCGTTCGGGCCGGCGATCGAAGCGGCGGGCGATGCGGTCGGCATTCCCACGCTCAAACCGAACGAGGCGATGTTCGAGGATGCGCTGGCGCTCGCCGCGCGCGCCAACGCGGACGCGCAGCAGCCGGCGCGGCTGGGCCTCGTCGCCACTTTCGCGGCGTCGATTCCTTCGATGTCCGAGGAGCTGCTGGCCTTGGCCGAGCAGCGCGGCCAGGCGATCGAGCTGCACACCGTGTTCGTGCCGGAGGCGATGGACGACCTGGCCCGGGGCAGCGCCGATCTGCATCATCGCAAGATCGCCGCCGCCGGCGCGGGCAGCAAGGAACTGCAATCCTGCGCGGCCGTGATGCTCGCGCAATTCTCGATGGCGCAAGCGCAGCCGCTGACCCAGGCAGCGCTCAACTGTCCGGTGCTGAGCAGCCCCGACTGCGCCGTGCTGGCACTGAAGAAAAGAATGATCCATGGCTGAACAGAGCACCCGTATCCCCTTCGAGCGCCTGCGCGATTTCGTGACGCAGGCGATGACGCGCCTGGGCTTGCCCGAAGGCGACGCCGCGATCGTCGGCCGCTTGATGGCCGAGGCCGAGCTGCAAGGCTCCGACGGCCACGGCGCGATCCGGCTGCTGCCGTATGCACGCCGCATCCGCGCCGGCGGCATCAACCTGCATCCGGATATCCGCATCGTGCAGGAGCGGCCCGGCATGGCGCTGCTGGACGGCGACAACGGCATGGGCCAACTGGTGATGCACAAGGCCGCGCAGATCGCGGTGGAAAAGGCGCGCACCTGCGGTGTGGCGTGGGTCGGCGCGCGTTTCAGCAATCACGCGGGGCCCGCTTCGCTGTATGCGCGCATGCCGATGGCGCACGACATGATCGGGATGTACTTCGCCGTGGGCAACGCCAATCACCTGCCGGCGTGGGGCGGCCTGGACATGTTGCTGTCCACCAATCCGATCGCCGTCGCAGTGCCCGCAGGCGACGAGCCGCCGGTGGTGCTGGACATGGCCACCACGGTTGCCGCGTACGGCAAAGTGAAGGCCAAGGCGCAGCGCGGCGAGCAGATGCCGGTCGGCTGGATGATCGACCGGCTGGGCCAGCCGCTGACCGATCCCAAGCGTTCGGACGAAGGCTTCCTGCTGCCGATCGGCGGCTATAAAGGCTACGGCCTGGCGCTCATCGTCGGGCTGCTGGCCGGCACGCTCAACGGCGCCGCCATGGGCAGCGAAGTGATCGACTTCAATCACGACGACACCAGCGTCACCAACACCGGCCAGGCCGTGCTGGCGATCGACCTCTCGGCGTTCGGCGACGTGGGGCAGTTCAAGGCCCGGGTGGACGCCCTGGTGCGCGAGTTGCGCGCCAGCGAACGCATGCCCGACGTCGAGCGCATCTGGCTGCCCGGCGAACAAAGCCACGAGAAGCGCGCGCGCAACGAGCGCGACGGAATTCCGCTGCCGCCCGCGCTGCTGGCGCAGCTGGACACCTTCGCCCGTGATATGGGTATTCCCGCGTTGCGGGCTTCCTGACCTTGCCGGACCATCACATCATGAACACACGTATGAATTCGCGCCGCCTGCACACCATCGGCCTGCTGTTGCTCGGGGTGTTCGGCAGTGCCGCCGCGCTGGCCCAGGCGCCCGCTGCGTACCCGAACAAGCCGATCCGCATGATCGTGCCGCTGGCCGCGGGCAGCGCGGTGGACGCCGCAGCGCGCATCGTGTCGGAGAAGGTCAGCCGCAACATCGGGCAGTCGATCATCATCGACAACCAGCCCGGGGCCGCGGGCCTGATCGGGGCCGATCGGGTCGCGAAGTCGGCGCCCGACGGCTACACGATCGGCGGCTTCAACGACAGCATCATGACCATGCTGCCCAACCTGCAGAGCAAGCTGTCCTGGGACATCCTGAAGGACTTCGAACCGGTCTCGCTTGCGGCCACCGTCGAATGGGGCCTGGTGGTGCCCAGCGGCGCGCCCGAGCACAGCGCGGCCGACCTGATCGCCGCGGCCAAGCGCGCGCCCGGCAAGCTCAACTACGGCTCCGGCGGCAACGGCAGCCCGCAGCACATCGCGATGGCGCTGTTCGCGTCGCAGGCCGGCGTGACCATGACGCACGTGCCGTACAAGGGCGCCACCCAGGCGGCGATGGGCGTCGGCGGCAACGAGGTGAACGCGGCGTTCCAGGGAATCGCCACCGTCAGTTCGCTGGTGAAGGCGGGCAAGGTGCGGTTGATCGGGGTGACGACGCCGGCGCGCATGCCGCAGTACCCGGACGTTCCCACCGTCGCGGAGTCGGGGCTTCCCGGCTTCGAATTCAATTCCTGGTTCGCCGTGATGGCGCCGGCGGGGACGCCCAAGCCAATCGTGCAATTCCTGTCGGCGGAGATAGGCAAGGCGCTGAAGGATCCTGAAGTGCGTGACAAGCTGGTGGTGCTGGGACTGACGCCGCGCGGCTCCACGCCGGAGCAGCTCGGCGCCGCCACGCGCACCCAGCTCGCGCGTTACGGCCAGTTGATCAAGCAAAACGGCATCACCGCCGAGTGAGCCCCGCGAGCAGCGCCGTGAGATGAGCGATCGCAAGACA
>JAQGMT010000301.1 GCA_028292185.1 Ramlibacter sp.
CAGGATGCGCCCGACCGCCTGCACGCCAGCACCGACAACGCGCAATTCGAACTCACTCTTTGTTCCTGAGGTTGATGATGGGAGAGCCCCGATCGCCCGCCGCCGCGAAGCCACGCCTGGTACGCTGCCCCGCCTGCGGCGGCGACAGCGTCTACGCCCCCGGCAATCCGTTCCGTCCTTTCTGTTCGCAGCGCTGCAAGAACCTTGACCTGGGCGCCTGGGCGAGCGAAAGCTTCCGTGTCGCCAGCGACACGCCGCCGGACGACGCGCCGGACCCCGAGGCGCCGCTGCAGTAAGGCCGGCCCCACGCGCGCGAGTGGGTCACGCGGCGTGCGTGGCCGCGGTGAAGCTCCGCTCCTGCGCGAACCACTGCAGCACCGGGACGGTTCCCGGCAACACCGGCTGAACCTGCACCGGCAAGTTTTCCCACGCACAGGCCTGGCCCTCGTGCATGTGCAATTCACCTTGCCAGTCGAACACCTTGCAGAAATTCAGCTGCACCAGCGCATGGGGGTAGTCGACCCGCTCGACGCGCCAGGGATGCACCTGGCCGATGCTGATGCCGATCTCTTCCTGCAGTTCGCGACGCAGCGCCTGCTCCACCGATTCGCCCGGCTCGACCTTGCCGCCGGGGAATTCCCAATAGCCTTCATACACCTTGCCCGGCGGGCGCGAGGTGAGCAGGAAAGCGCCGTCCGGTCGAACCAGCACGCCCACCGCCACTTGCACCACGGCTCGATCGGCGCCTCCTTCGCGGGGCCGATCGCCGTCCGCGATGAGGATATTGCCTGCCCCCACGCTTGGGGCTGCAGCCCCTGCGCTGCCCCCCGAGCGGGCGCTCGCGCCTAAGGGCGGCCCGTCGGCGCTCAGGCGCGTCATGCGGGATGGCGGCCGGCGTAGTCCCGCGCGAATTGGTAGGCGACCCGGCCGCTGCGCGAGCCGCGCTCCAGCGCCCAGACCAGCGCCTCCGGCCGCGCGGCTTCGATCGCCGCTGCTGCGACACCGAACGAGGACAGCCATTGCGCGGTGATCGCAAGGTATTCGTCCTGGGTGAACGGATAGAAACTCACCCACAAGCCGAAGCGCTCCGACAGCGAAATTTTTTCCTCGATGACTTCGCCGGGATGCACTTCGCCATCGTCGGTGTGCGTGTAGCTGAGGTTCTCCTTCATGTACTCGGGCAGCAGGTGGCGCCGGTTGCTGGTGGCGTAGATGAGGACGTTGGGCGTGGCCGCCGCGACCGACCCATCGAGGATCGACTTCAGCGCCTTGTAGCCGGGCTCGCCCTCCTCGAAGCTCAAGTCATCGCAGAACACGATGAACTTCTCGGGCCGCGGCGCCACCACGTCCACGATGTCGGGCAGGTCCACCATGTCGGCCTTGTCCACCTCGATCAGTCGCAAGCCCCCGGGGGAATACTCGTTGAGGCAAGCCTTGATCAGCGACGACTTGCCGGTGCCGCGCGCGCCCGTGAGCAACACGTTGTTGGCCGGCTGCCCTTGCACGAACTGCAGCGTGTTGCGCTGGATCTTTTCCTTTTGCGGGTCGATCTCCTTGAGATCGTCGAGGCGGATTGCCCCGACATGCCGCACCGGTTCGAGCACGCCGTGCCCGGACGAACGCTTGCGATACCGCCAGGCCGGGGCCGCGTTCCAGTCGGGAGCGGACAAGGGCTGGGGCAGGATGGATTCGATGCGCGCGAGCAATTGCCCCGCGCGTTCGATCAGCTGCTCGAATTTTTCACTCAATGTAGTTTTCCTAGGAACGATAGTCGGCGTTGATGCTCACGTACTCGTGGCTGAAATCGCAGGTCCACACGGTGTCGGCCGCGGTGCCGCGGCCCAACACCACGCGCACCGTGATCTCGCTTTTCTTCATCACGCGCTGGCCGTCTTCTTCGCGGTAGGCCGGGTTGCGCCCGCCTTTGACGGCAACATGCACGTCGTCCAGGTACAGGTCGATGCCGGCCTGGTCCAGATCGGCGATGCCTGCATACCCGACTGCGGCGAGAATCCGCCCGAGGTTGGGATCGCTGGCGAAGAACGCGGTCTTCACCAGCGGCGAATGCGCGATCGCGTAAGCCACTTGCCGGCATTCCGCCGCGGTCTTGCCGCCTTCGACGCGAACGGTGATGAATTTGGTGGCGCCTTCGCCGTCGCGCACGATGGCCTGGGCCAACTGCCGCGCGACGTCGAGCATGGCCGCCTTGAGTTGCTGCCCCGCCGCGCTCGCCAGCGAGTCGATGCGCGGGTGCTGCGCCTTGTTGGTGGCGATCACGACGAAGGAATCGTTGGTGGAAGTATCACCATCGACGGTGACGCGGTTGAAGGAGCCTTCCGCGAGTTCCAGGGCCAGCGCGTGCATCGCGTCCTGGCTGACCCGCGCGTCGGTTGCCATGAAGCCGAGCATTGTGGCCATGTTGGGACGGATCATGCCAGCGCCTTTGCTGATCCCGGTGACGCTCACGGTGTGGCCGTCGATTGTCACTTGCGAACTGAAGGCTTTCGGCAAGGTATCGGTCGTCATGATGGCTTGCGCCGCCTGCAGCCAATGGTCCGCCGCGGCGTCGGCCACGGCGGCGGGCAGCCCGGCCTGGATGCGCTCCACCGGCAGCGATTCCATGATCACACCGGTCGAAAACGGCAGGATCTGGCCGGGCTGCAAACTCAGCTGCTTCGCCAGCGCCGCACAAGTGGCGCGGGCCCGCGCCAAACCATCCTCCCCCGTCCCCGCGTTGGCGTTTCCGGTGTTGATGACGAGCGCACGGATGCCGCCTCTCGCGAGATGTTCGCGGCAAACTTGCACCGGCGCCGCGCAGAACCGGTTCTGCGTGAACACGGCCCCCACCGAGGCGCCCTCGTCGAGCAGCATCACGGTGAGGTCCTTGCGATCGGCCTTGCGGATGCCCGCCTCGGTCACGCCGATGCGAACTCCAGGGATGGGACGAAGGTCGGCGGCGCGCGGCGGCGCCAGGTTCACTGCCATGGTGGGTTCTTTTGTTGAAACGAGTGGAGGATCGACAGGCGGGCGGCGCGCATCGGCTTCAGCCTTGCCGCCACGGCAGCCCTCGCATGCGCCAGCCGCCGCGGCGCCCGCGCTGGCCGTTCTCGTCGGCGTCGCCCTCGAAGCCCTCGAGGATGTTGTACGCCTCGATCCCCAATTCGGCCGCGCGTTTGGCCGCCGCGATGGATCGCACGCCGCTGCGGCACATCATGAGCGCTTTCTTTCCAGCGGGCACGGCGGCCTTGATTGCATCGTCAAAGCCGGTGTTGAGCGCCATCCCGGGCCACTGCTTCCAGGCCAGCGGCACCGCACCGGGGACGAAGCCGACCCATTCGCGTTCGGCGTCGCTGCGCACGTCGACCAGCACCGCGTCACCGCGCTGCCACCATTCGAAGGCAAGCTGGGGCGGTACATCGCCGGCATAACCCTGCGCCGGCCGCGGCTGTGCTGCGGCCGCGTCGTTGGGCCGACCGTCATTCGCCGGCCGGCCAGGGGGAAGGTTGACTGGGTCCATGCACTGAATTCTGCCAGCCTTGGCTGGCACGCCATCGGACGCCCGGACTCGGCCCTGACCGCTGAGCGTGAGCGCGCCTATTGACCAGCCGCGCGGCTCGCCATGCGCGACAACCAGCGCGCTGTGCGCAGCAGCCGCGCGTCGTCATCCCGGCGTCCCACCAATTGAACGCCGATGGGCAGCCCGTTGCTTCCGTGCAGCAAGGGCAGGGACACCGCGGGTTGGCCGGTGAATGTCCACAAGGTGCACATCACCGGATCGCCCGTCGCATCGAGACGCGCCGGCGCCGTGCCCAGCGCCGCGGGCGTGAGGATGGCGTCGATGGCGCCGAACAGGCCGTCCAGGGCCGTGCAGATCGCCTCGCGACGCTCCAGGGCGCGCCGGTAATTCACGGCCGTGACCTGCCGGCCGCGCTCGATCTGCCCTTGCAGCGAGGGGGACAAGCGATCGCGACCGCGTTCATATTCAAGTTCGAAAGATCCCGCGATGTCGGCTTCCATCACCAGCCGGTGCAACTCGAGAAAGCCGCTCGACACCTGCGGCAACTCGAGCTCGACGACGCGGCTTCCGAGGGACTGGGTGAATTGCAGAAATGCGTGTTGTGCGTCGGGCGCCATTCGCTCCCACATGGTCGTGCGCACGAACCCGATGACCGGCGGCGACGCCGGCTCACTGCCGGCCAAATCCAGCAAGCGCGGGTTGGCACGGGGGCGGGTGGCCGCGTCTTGTGGATCATGCCCCGCCAGGCACTGCGCCAGGAGGGCCACGTCTTCGACGCTGCGCCCATAGACCCCAAGCTGGTCCAGCGGCGGGGACTGCACCAGCACGCCGGTGCGGGGCAGCCAGCCCGCGCTGGGCTTGTACCCCACCACCCCGCAGAACGAGGCCGGCCGGATGATGGACCCGTTGGTCTGCGTGCCGATCGCCAGCGGCACCATGCCGGCGGCCACGGCGGCCGCCGAGCCGCTGGAGGAACCGCCCGGCGTGTGCGCAGGGTCGTGGGGGTTGCGGGTCTTGCCGGGGGCGTAAGTCGCCAATTCGGTGGTGACCGTCTTGCCCATCAGAAGGCCGCCGGCCGCGCGCAGGCGGCTGACGACCGTGGCATCGCGCCGAGGCTGGCGCCCGGCATGAAGCACCGTTCCGTTTTCGGTGGGCAGTTCGCTGGTGTCGATGATGTCCTTCACGCCGATCGGCAGGCCGTGAAGCGCACCCGCAGCGGCGCCAGAGCGATGGGCCGCGTCCGCAGCGTCCGCCTGCGCCAGCAGAAAATCGGGGTGCAGGCAGGCCCACGCCTGCACTTGGTCTTCGACCTGGCGCACTCTTTCGAGCAGTGCCAGTGAATAGTCGCGCGCGCTGAGCGCACCCGCCTTCATCTGCTCAACAGCCTGAATGGCTCCGAGGCCCGCAAAGCCGGTGCTGGCAACAAGAGAGCTCATAGGCGGCGGAATGCTCGATGGCCCCATCAATGTCCTGCCCCGAGGTACGCGGCCTTCACTGCAGGGTCATCGCGCAATTACGCCGCGACTCCATGCACGGAGATGCGGCCGTTCTCGAGCACATAGCCATAGTCGGCCACCTGGAGCGCCGCAGCTGCAAATTGTTCCACCAGCAACATCGTCACGCCTTCGGAGCGGAGCCGCTCGATGGTGCGAAAGACTTCCTGCACCAGGATCGGGGCCAGCCCCATCGACGGCTCGTCAAGCAGCACGACATCGGGGTTGAGCATCATCGCGCGAGCCATTGCCAGCATCTGCTGCTCACCGCCGGACAGTGTGCCCGCCAGCTGGGTGCGCCTTTCCTTCAAGCGCGGGAAATACTCCATCGCGCGCTCGAGGTCGGCCGCGATATTGCCTTTCGGACGTGAACCCGTGAAGCGGGGAAATGCGCCCAGCAGCAAGTTGTCGTTGACGCTCATGGTCGCGAACACGCGCCGCCCTTCCGGCGAATGGGCCAGCCCCAGCTTGGCGACGTGGTACGGCTCGAGGCCGGTCACGTCCTTGCCGCCGAGCGTGACCTGCCCCTGCGAGGGCGCGATCATTCCGCAGATGGCGCGCATCGTGGTGGTCTTGCCCGCGCCATTGCTGCCGATCAGGGTGACCACCTTGCCCTTGGGCACGTCGAGCGAGATGCCGTGCAGGACCTCGACCTTGCCGTAGCCGGCGTGCAGGTTTGATATTGAAAGCATATTGGTTTCCCGCCTTTCTCAGGCGTGCGCCACGTCGGCGCTGCCCAGGTAGGCTTCGACCACCTTCGGGTCGGACTGCACCGCGGCCGGACTGCC
>JAQGMT010000321.1 GCA_028292185.1 Ramlibacter sp.
TTCGAGCGCGCCGATCAAAGCGCCATGCTGCCGCGCATCGACGATGGCGTGCGCGAAGGCGATGCGATCTCGCCGTTCTACGACTCGATGATCGCCAAGCTGATCGTGCATGGCGACACCCGCGAGCAGGCGCTGGCGGCGCTCGACCAGGCATTGGCGCAAACGCATATCGTCGGCCTCGCCACCAACGTGCAGTTCCTGCGGCATGTGGTGCGCAGTCCGTCGTTCGCCAAGGCCGATCTGGACACGGCGCTGATCACGCGCGAGCAAGCCGTGCTGTTCAAGCAGGAGCCGCTGGGCCTCTCGCTGGCCGTCGCGGCGGCGGTGGCGCACGCCCTGTTGCAGGAGCAGGCGCAGCAGGGCGCAGACCCGTTCAGCCGGCGCGACGGCTGGCGGTCGCACGGCGTGGCCGTGCGGCCGTTCGCATTCGAGTTCCATGGCGAAGCCGCACGCGCGGAACTGACTTACCTGCGCGATGGCGCGTTGACCTTGACGGTGGGCAACGTGTCCGGCGCGCTGACCTTCGCGCGCAACGCGAGCGGCATCGACATCCATTTCGCCGGCCAGCGCCTGTCGGCATCGGTGTACACGCAAGGCGAGAGCGCCCATGTGTTCAGCGAGATTGGCGCGACGCAAATCCTGGCCATCGACCTGCTGGCGCATGCCGGGGAGGGCGAGGTCGACGGCGGCCGGCTCACCGCGCCGATGCCGGGCAAAGTTGTGTCGTTCGCGGTGAAAGTCGGCGATACCGTAAGCAAGGGGCAGGCGCTCGCGGTGATGGAAGCAATGAAGATGGAGCACACCGTGGCCGCGCCCGCCGACGGCCTGGTGGCCGAGCTGCTTTATGCGCCCGGCGACCAGGTGGCAGAAGGCGCGCAGCTGTTGAGGATCGCCCCTCGATAGCAGCCCGCGCCCAGGCGTGCTATTCTTTTTGGGCTATTCGTTAAGCATCCCGTACGCGTCGGGCCGCTCCACGCGCCTCCCCTTTGTTCCTGGCTAGAAAGGCAAATCATGCAAGTCAAATCGCTCCTCCTCGTTCTGGCGACTTCCACCGCCTTGTTCGCGAGCGCGGTCAGCGCCCAGCAACCGGCGCCCGTGCGCATCCGCGGGGAACTCGTCTCGGTGGATTCCACCAGCATGACCGTTAAGCGCAAGACCGGCGGCGAGGTGAAGATCGCGATCAAGTCCGATCAGGCTGTCAGCGCCGTCAAGAAGATCGAGCTGGCCGACATCAAACCGGGCTCGTTTATCGGGACGGCCACCAAGAACAGCGGCGGCAAGCTCGTCGCCATGGAGGTGCTGGTGTTCCCTGAGTCCGGGCGCGGCACCGGCGAAGGCCATTACGAATGGGACCTGGCACCCGGCAGCATGATGACCAACGCGAACGTCGATAACGTGCTTTCGGGCGTCGACGGTCGCACGCTGAAGCTGTCGTACAAGGGCGGTACCAAGGAAGTAACGGTTCCAGCCGATACGCCGGTGGTGACGCCAACCACCGCGACGCGCGCCGACCTGGTTCCCGGCAAGAAAGTGTTCGTCGTCGCGAACGGCGATCCGGCGAATTTGAGCGCCGCGCGCATCTATGTCGAGAAGGACGGGGTCGCTCCGCCGATGTAAGTGCTGAGCTGCGCGACTGCCGGGTTGCAGTCGCGGAGTCGTCCTACAGGCAGGGGCTGCCGGCGCTGCTACAAGCAAGCCAACAGGAGCCCCCCATGCCTACCAACACCTCAGTCAATCAGTTTTCAGGTTCAGCCGTGGCGTTGATCGCCGCCAGAACCGCCTTGGTGGCGGCGGCCTTCGCGGGTAGCTGGGCGCAAGCGGCCGGCCCTGCGCCGGGCGCTGCGGCCCGCCCGCCGGTGGTTGTGGCGCAAAACGCGCCCTGCAGGAATTGCGGCGTGGTCGAGTCGGTGGAGCGCGTGCAGCGCCCCGCGCCGACCAAGGGCATCGCGGGCACGCCGGTCACACCCGGCATGGCGATCGGCGGCGTGGTGGGCGGCCTGCTGGGCAACCAGGTGGGACACGGCAGCGGCCGCACGGCGGCGACGGTGGTCGGCGCGGCGGGCGGCGCCTATGCCGGCAATGCGATCGAGAAAAACCGCGCCAAGCGCACTGCGTACGTGATGCACATCCGGATGGCAGACGGGTCGCGCCGCACCATCGAGCAAAGCGTGGCTTTGCGCAGAGGTTCGCAGGTGGTGGTCGAAGGCAAGACCGCTCGCCTGACGCGGGCGAACAACCCGCAGGGCTGATGCCTGGCCGGCGAACACGCCGGCGGAACTTCGCCGTTGCGGCCCCTAGGCGGCCGCCTCATGCCGCAGTGAGCAGCCCCTTGCGTTCGATGAAGCTCACTACGTCCGAAAGTCCATTGCCCGTCTTCAGGTTGGTCATGACGTACGGCTTGTCGCGGCGCATCCGCCGGGTGTCCGCTTCCATGACCGCAAGGTCGGCGCCCACGTAGGGAGCCAGGTCGATCTTGTTGATCACCAGCAGGTCGCTTCGGGTGATGCCGGGCCCGCCCTTGCGCGGAATCTTCTCGCCGCCCGCGACGTCGATCACGTAGATCGTCAGGTCGGACAGCTCGGGGCTGAAGGTTGCGGCCAGGTTGTCGCCGCCGCTCTCCACGAAGACGATGTCCGCCTCCGGAAAATCGCCCAGCATCCGGTCGATGGCCTCGAGATTGATCGAAGCGTCCTCGCGAATCGCGGTGTGCGGGCAGCCCCCGGTTTCCACGCCCATGATGCGCTCGGCCGGCAGCGCGCCGCTCACGGTAAGCAGGCGCTGGTCTTCCTTGGTGTAGATGTCGTTGGTGATCGCGACCAGGTCGTAGCGTTCGCGCATTGCCTTGCACAGCAGCTCGAGCAGCGTGGTCTTGCCGGAGCCGACCGGCCCGCCGATGCCCACTCGCAGCGGCGGAAGTTTCTTGGTTCGATGAGGAATGTGGTGCAAGGTCATGATCTGAACAGGCGGGAGTACTGGTGTTCATGCCGGGCCGAAAGGATGGCCAGCATCGGCGCGAAAGCCTGACGCTCGTCATCGCCCAAGGCTGTCGCATTGTCCACCGCGCCCGGAATCTCGTCGGCCAGGCGCGCCAGGATGCGCTGGCCAGCGCTCTGCCCAAGCGGCACGGATTTAACAGCGGCCTGCATCATGTTCTCGGCCCAGCCGAATGCGAAGGCCAGCATGCAGTCGCGCGCTGTCGCCGACCCACTGGATGCAGCGAGCGCAAACGCAAGCGGATACGTCACCGGAGCGTCGACGCGCTGCGCAAGTTCGGGCCGCACCGACTTCATCCACTCGACCAGCGAGCGGCCCATCTGCACGGTCTGTTGCCGCAGTTCGCCGGTCTCGCGCGTCTGCAGCACCCAGGCGTCGAGGCTGGCGATGCGCGCTGCATCGCGATCGCGCCACGCGGGGACCGCTTGGCCGACCACAGACAGGTCGGCACGTGCCAGGCCCAGGTGCAACTGGTCGGCTAGCCAGCCGGCGGCCGAGATCTCGTCATGAACCAGGCCGTTATCGACCGCGGACTCGAGCCCCTCGGAATAGGAAAATCCACCCACGGGCAAGGCGGGAGATGCCAGCCAGATCAGCTGCAGCAGCGCGGCGTCAGTGCGCGGCATGGTCGTGCGCGCCGTGCGCGCCGTACGCGCCGCCTTCGGGTTCGAAAGCGGCCCGCTCCTCCTTCACGATAAGGTGCATCGCGCGCAACATGTCGGCCAGCACATGGTCGGGCTCGAGTTTCAGGTGATCGGGCTTCAACTCCACCGCGACGTGCCGGTTGCCCAGGTGATAGGCAGCGCGAGCGAGATCGAAGGCGTTGCCGTGTTCGGCGCACGGAGTGACGACCAGCACCGGTTGCGGCGCCGCGATCACCCGGACCAGGGATCCGTCCTCGGCCACCAACACGTCGCCGCCACGCACGACGGTGCCACGCGGCAGGAACACGCCCAGGTGCCGGCCGCGCGAGTCGGTGCAATCGAAGCGGCTTTTCTGGCGCACCTCCCACTCCAGTTCGACCGTCGCGGCTCGCGTGACGAGGCCCGGCGCGAGGCCGTGGCCCCCGGCCAGGATCTTGGAAAGCTGCAGCATCGACGCTTTTAAAAAAGAAAATAACGTTGCGCCATCGGCAACACCGTCGCTGCGTCGCAAGTCAGCAACTGTCCGTCGGCGCGCACCGCATAGGTCTGCGGATCGATCTCCATCTTCGGCAGGTAGTCGTTGTGAACGAGGTGCTGCTTGCGCACCTGGCGGATGTTCTTCACCGCGCTCAGCGTCTTGGCCAAGCCGAAGCGTTCGCCGATCCCGGCCTTCAACCCCGCCTGCGAGACGAAGGTGAGTGAACCCTTGGCCAACGCGCCGCCGAAGCCGCCGAACATGGATCGGTAGTGCACCGGTTGCGGTGTCGGGATCGATGCGCCCGGGTCCCCCATCGCTGCCATGGCGATAAAGCCGCCCTTCAAGATCAGCGTCGGCTTGACGCCGAAGAACGCCGGCTTCCAGACCACCAGGTCGGCCCACTTGCCGGGTTCGATGCTGCCCACTTCGTGGCTGATGCCGTGCGCGATGGCCGGGTTGATCGTGTACTTGGCGATGTAGCGGCGCGCGCGGAAGTTGTCGTTGCGCTCGCTGTCGCCGGGCAGCTTGCCGCGTTGCAGCTTCATCTTGTGCGCCGTCTGCCAGCAGCGCAGAACCACTTCGCCCACCCTGCCCATCGCCTGGCTGTCGGAACTGAACATGCTGATGGCGCCCAGGTCGTGCAATACGTCCTCCGCTGCGATGGTCTCCTTGCGGATGCGGCTTTCGGCAAACGCCAGGTCTTCCGCGATGGCCGGGTCGAGATGGTGGCACACCATCAACATGTCCACATGTTCGTCCAGCGTGTTGACGGTGTACGGCATGGTGGGGTTGGTGGATGAGGGCAGGAAATTCGCCTCGCCCACCACCCGCAGGATGTCCGGCGCGTGCCCGCCGCCGGCGCCTTCGGTGTGGAAGGCGCACAAGCCGCGGCCCTTGGTGGCGGCGATGGTGTTCTCGACGAAACCGGATTCGTTCAGTGTGTCGCTGTGGATCGCGACCTGCACATCGCATTCGTCGGCGACGTCCAGGCAGTTGCTGATTGCCGATGGCGTGGTGCCCCAATCCTCGTGCAGCTTCAGGCCGATCACACCGGCGTTCACCTGCTCGCGCAGCGCCGCCGGCAGGCTGGCGTTGCCCTTGCCGAAAAATCCCAGGTTCATCGGGAAGGCGTCCGCGGCCTGCAGCATGCGCTCGATGTTCCACGGGCCCGGAGTGCAGGTGGTGGCGAACGTGCCGGTGGCAGGGCCGGTGCCGCCGCCCAGCATCGTCGTCACGCCCGATGCGAGCGCGTGTTCGATTTGCTGGGGTGCGATGAAATGAATGTGGCTGTCGATGCCGCCTGCCGTGACGATGCTGCCTTCGCAGGAAATGATCTCCGTGCCGGGGCCGATGACGATGTCCACGCCCGACTGCACGTCCGGGTTGCCGGCCTTGCCGATGCGGGCGATGCGGCCGTCCTTGATGCCGATGTCGGCCTTGACGATGCCCCAGTGGTCGATGATGAGCGCGTTGGTCATCACCAGGTCCATCGCCCCCGCGGCGTCGGGGCCGCTGCCCGATCCGTCGCGCGTGCGTTGGC
>JAQGMT010000364.1 GCA_028292185.1 Ramlibacter sp.
GTTCCTCGGCATTGAAGCCCCACCGGTTGTGCCTGCCCGATTTCGGGATGTAGTCGGGCAGCTCGATGTACTGCAGCCGCTGCGCGCGCATGGCTTGCTTGTCGACCGGCCCGGAAAAACTGGTGAACACCGAATACCAATAGGTGTGCGTGTCGTCCACCGGCAGGTGCATCTGCGTGATGGTGAGCGTCTCCGACAGCGGGATGACGAAGGTGTGCGGAAAGATCGCTTGCGTGACGCGCACATGCGTGAGCGCTTCGGTCATTGGCCGCAATGCGGTGAGCTGCATGCCCCAAGGCGTGCTCTCGAAGCTGATCTCGGGCTGGTGGAATTCGCGCATGATCCGCGTCATCGGCCAGCGCTCGCCGCCGAAGTCGCCGGCGCTGGCGCTGCGAAACTGCTTGCCGCCCGCGTTCTGCCCGATCTCGTCCAGCGGCTCGTCATTCAGGAAGCGGTGCAGGAACGAAGGGTGGGCGGGATCGATGCCCACTTCGAAAGCCTGCAGCCAGTTGGCGCGCCACAAGCCCTTGAACGCGAAGGTGTGCGAGGAGGGTGCCGCGAAGCAATCGAATTGCGGAAAGGGCGGCGGAGTGCTTCCTTCGTCGCCGAGCCATGCGAACAGGATGCCGCTGCGCTCCAACACCGGATAGCTGCGTTGGCGCACCCGCTCGCACAGCTTGCTGCCGGCCGGCTCCGCGGGCGTCTCGAGGCAGGCGCCGTTCACATTGAATTTCCAGCCGTGGAAGGGGCAGCGAAGGCCATCGCCTTCGTGCCGGCCGAACGAGAGGTCGGCGCCGCGGTGCGGACAGTCACGGTCGAGCAAGCCCCACGCGCCTTGCGCATCCTTGAACAGCACCAGGTCCTGCCCCAGGAGCCGCACCGCCTTGACCGGCCGGTTCAACATGGCCGGATCCAGCGCCGGATCGAATTCATCGACCAGGGCCGCCGGCTGCCAGTAGCGGCGCAGCACCGCGCCGCAGGGCGTTCCGGGCCCGATGCGGGTGATCAGTTCGTTTTGTTCGCTTTTCATGAATGGATGAACTCGGCAATCTGAAAACAGTGTAATCACGCTGGCCACCGGGTTTATCCTTTCGACATGAAGCTCTATAACTACTTTCGTTCTTCTGCCTCTTTCCGCGTCCGCATCGCGCTTGAGCTCAAGGGCCTGGGGTATGAGTACCTCCCGATCCACCTGCCGAAAGGCGAGCACAAGCAATCGGGCTACGCCGCCATCTCGCCGTCGATGCTGGTGCCGACGCTGGAAACCGATGCAGGGGATCGCCTTGCGCAATCGATGGCGACCATCGAGTACCTGGACGAGATCCATCCGGAGCCGCCGCTGCTGCCGCGCGATCCGCTCGCGCGCGCACGGGTGCGGGCCTTGGCTCAGCTGATCGCCTGCGATATCCATCCGCTGAACAACCTGCGGGTCCTGAAATACCTGGTGGGCGAGCTGAAGGTGACCGAGGAAGCCAAGAACACCTGGTACCTGCACTGGGTCCAGGTCGGATTGCAGGCGTTCGAGCGGGAGCTGTCGCAGTTGCCGGCTTCGACTTATTCCTTCGGTGACACGCCCACGCTGGCGGACTGCTGCCTGGTGCCGCAGATTTTCAATGCCAAGCGCTTCAACGCCAGCTTCGACGGCCTGCCGCGCACGATGGCGGTCTTCGAGGCTTGCATGGCCTTGCCTGCGTTCCAGAAGGCAGATCCCGCCAACTGCCCCGACAACGAGCCCTGAAATGAATACGCCGGCGAGCTGGATCGTGCCCGAGTGGCCGGCGCCGGCCCATGTGCGCGCGATCTGCTCGTCCCGCGATGGCGGCGTATCGCAAGGGCCCTACGACAGCCTCAACCTCGGCGATCACGTGGGTGACGCGCCGCAGGCGGTGGCAACCAATCGCAAAATCTTTTGCGACGCCATTCAGGCGCGACCGGTGTTCCTCACCCAGGTTCATGGCAGCGGGGTCGTGCCATTGACGGCGCAGACGCGCGACGGCGTGCAAGCCGACGCTTGTGTCGCGACAGCGCGTGGCCTTGCCTGCACGATCATGGTGGCCGACTGCCTGCCGCTGCTGTTCACCACGGGCGACGGCAATACGGTTGCGGCCGCGCACGCCGGTTGGCGGGGGCTGGCCGGACAAGGCGGACAAGGCATCCTCGAAAGTGTGTGGGAGCGCTTGCGCCGCGATCATGGCGCCCGTGCCGAGGAGACGATGGCTTGGCTGGGACCTTGCATCGGGCCGCAGGCGTTCGAGGTCGGCCCCGAAGTCAAGGCGGCCTTCGAGGCCCACGACGCCAACGCGAGCGCAATGTTCAAGCCGCACACCGAGGGCAAGTGGCTGGCGGACTTGGCGGGCCTTGCGCGGATGCGGTTGCAAGCGCTGGGATTGCGGCAACTTCATGGCAACGACGGCGGCGCCAAGTGGTGCACTGTCGCCAACCGGGCGACATTCTTTTCGCACCGGCGCGATCGCGTCAGCGGCCGATTCGCGGCGAGCATCTGGCGGACTTGATGCCATCACATACATAAGGACTGACACAGGCCCGGCGGCTTGGAGTACAACCGTGGAGAGCGTGAAGCGTGCGACGAGGTACATCGAACGGCTTCGAAAATATGTTGCGCTGCAACAGGAATGCTGCGATATTGCGGGTTAACCCCTACTAAAACGGGTATCAGGAGACAAGATGAATTCTGAACCGGACTGGGCCCGGGCTACGCAGGCATTCCAGCAGGATCTCGCGCAAAACTGGACCAAGGCCCTTCAGGCCTTCGGTGGTTTGGCCTCGGGGTCCGTCGCCGCACCGGCCACCGCATTGCCGGCTCTGCCCCACATCTCTTTTTCGCCGGAGAAGCTCCAGGCGCTGCAGCAAGCCTATGTGAAGGAAGCCGCTGAGATGTGGAGCGACGGTCTCGCCCACAACCCGGCCGTCAAGGACAAGCGCTTCGCGTCGCAGGCGTGGTCCGCCAACCCGGTTGCGGCGTTCTCGGCGGCCGTGTATTTGCTCAATGCGCGTACTTTGCTGGGATTGGCCGAAGCGACCGACACCGATCCAAAGACCAAGGCGCGTCTGCGCTTCGCGGTGGAGCAATGGATGGCCGCCTCGGCGCCGAGCAACTTCCTGGCGCTGAATGCCGAGGCGCAGAAGAAGGCCATTGAAACCAAGGGCGAGAGCATCGCCAAGGGCGTGCAGAACCTGCTCAAGGACATCGAGCAAGGCCACGTGTCGATGACCGACGAATCGGTTTTCGAAGTGGGCAAGAATGTGGCGCGGACCGAGGGCGCGGTGGTGTTCGAAAACGAGCTGTTCCAGCTGATCGAATACAAGCCGCTCACCGCCAAGGTGTACGAGCGCCCGTTCCTCGTGGTGCCGCCCTGCATCAACAAGTTTTATATTCTCGACCTGCAGCCGGAGAACTCGCTCATCCGCTATCTGGCGGAGCAAGGCCATCGGACGTTCGTGATGAGCTGGCGCAATGCCGATGAGTCGATGAAGGACAAGAGCTGGGACGACTACGTGGGCGACGGCCCGATCAAGGCGATCGAGGTCATGCAGGCGATCACCGGAGCAAAGCAGGTCAACGCACTGGGCTTTTGCGTCGGCGGCACGCTCCTGGGCACGGCGCTGGCTGTGCTCGCCGCGCGCGGCGAGAAGCCAGTGGCTGCGGCCACGCTGCTCACCACCTTCCTCGACTTCTCCGATACGGGAGTGCTCGATCTCTTCATCGACGAAGCGCTGGTGAAGTACCGCGAAATGCAGCTGGGCCAAGGCGGCATCATGAAGGGCCAGGAACTCGCTTCGACATTCAGCTTCCTGCGGCCCAACGACCTGGTGTGGAACTATGTGGTGGGCAACTATCTCAAGGGGGAAACACCACCGCCCTTCGATTTGCTGTACTGGAACAGCGACTCGACCAACCTGCCCGGCCCCATGTACACCTGGTACCTGCGCAACACCTACTTCGAGAACAACCTGGTCAAGCCGGGCAAGTGCACCGTGTGCGGCGAGAAGGTGGACTTGCGCAAGCTGGACATGCCGGTATACATCTACGGTTCGCGCGAGGACCACATCGTCCCCATCGCCGGTGCTTACGCGTCGGTTGCGCACCTGCCGGGCAGGAAGCGCTTCGTGATGGGTGCTTCGGGCCATATCGCGGGCGTGATCAATCCCCCCGCCAAGAACAAGCGCTCGTACTGGACCAACGACGCCCGGCCGGGTGTCGTTTCTGAATCCACCAAGTTGCCCAAGACCTTCGACGAGTGGCAGCAGGGCGCCAAGGAGCATGCCGGCAGCTGGTGGCCCGACTGGGCCAGCTGGCTCAAGCCGCACGCGGGCAAGCAGATTGCCGCACCCAAGAGTTACGGCAAAGGCAAGTACAAGGCCATCGAGCCCGCGCCCGGCCGTTATGTGAAAGCCAAAGCCTGAAGGGGC
>JAQGMT010000389.1 GCA_028292185.1 Ramlibacter sp.
GTCGCCGCGCATTGGGCATACAAGGAGGCGGGCAGCAAAGGCTACGCCGGCGTGCAGGCCAGCGGCGACTACGACGCGAAGATCGCGGTGCTGCGGCAACTGCTGGCCTGGGAGCGCGACCTCGCCGGCTCCGGTGAGGGCCTGTTCGAGGATCACATCTACGTGCTCACCCCCGACGCCGCGATTGTCGAACTGCCGCAAGGCGCGACGCCCGTCGATTTCGCGTACACATTGCACACGAGCCTGGGGCACCGGTGCCGCGGCGCGCGCGTCGATGGCGCGATGGTGCCGCTCAACACGCCGCTGCGAAACGGGCAGACCGTGGAAATCATCGCGGCGAAGGAGGGCGGCCCCTCGCGCGACTGGCTCAACGCCGACCTGGGCTTCCTTGCCAGCCACCGGGCCAAGGCCAAGGTGCGGGCCTGGTTCAACGAACAGATCAAGCACGAGACCATCGCGCGCGGCCGCGATGCCGTCGAGAAGCTGCTGCAGCGCGAAGGCAAGACCGCCTTCAAGCTGGAAGATCTCGCGTCGCAGTTGGGCTTCAAATCCGCCGACGACTTGTTCGCCGTGGTCGGCAAGGACGAATATTCGCTGCGCAACATCGAGGGGCTGCTCAAGCCGCCCGAGGCGCCGCTGTCGCAGGACGAATTCCTGCTCAAGAAATCGCGCGCCACCGAACGCACGGCCAAGGGCGGCGTGCTGGTGGTGGGCGTGGATTCACTGATGACGCAGCTGGCGAAGTGCTGCAAGCCCGCGCCGCCCGACGCGATCGCCGGGTTCGTGACCCGCGGCAAGGGCGTGAGCGTGCACCGCAGCGACTGCAGCAATTTCCGCGAACTGGCGGCGCGCAGCGTGGAGCGCGTGATCGAAGTGGAGTGGGGCGCGCGCAAGTCCGGCGCCGCGCCGGCGGTGTACCCGGTGGACGTCGGCGTCGAGGCCGCTGACCGGCAAGGCCTGCTGCGCGATATCTCCGAGGTGTTTGCCAAGGAAAAGATGAACGTGGTGGGCGTGCAGACACAGTCTGTGAAGGGCACCGCCTTCATGACCTTCACGGTGGAAATCGCGGATTCGCAGAAGCTGGCGAAGGTGCTGGGCGTCGTTGCCGAAGTTTCGGGCGTGCGCTGGGCCAAGAGAAGGTGACACGCATCGGCGCGAGCACATAGACACGGCGGTGGTGCGTCGCCGCGCACCGCACATCGCCGGCAAAACCTCCTTTGAGCGATGCGCCCATACGGCGCAGTTTCCTGTTCGCCTCCGGCCACCATCATGGACAACATCCGCATGTATGCCGAGGTGAATAATGCACCGGGTGTGGCGGCCGGCGATCGCGTGTTCCAGGTGCGCCAAGCCAAGCCGAATGTCGACACCAACGTGACCAAGGTCAACCGCCTGAACGCGAGCGCCTGGAGCGGGCTGAGGGCGCAATTGGGCTTGTAGCCGGCGGGGCAGCGAAGTCCTCGACGGCGCTGCTACAATCGAGGGCTCGAATACGAACTCAGGCGCGTAGCTCAGCTGGTTAGAGCACCACCTTGACATGGTGGGGGTCGTTGGTTCGAGTCCAATCGCGCCTACCAGATTCGCCCTTCGATGCAGCGCCCGGCACTTCATGCCGGGCGAACTCAGGGAAGAATCCCAACTTCATGCCGCGCCGGGAGCGCCGCTTGCGCGCAGCCGGGGTCCGCAATTTTGCGCCGCCTCGGCCGCTTGCTTTTCCAATCCCTGATCCGGGTCGATGGTGAACTTATCACAGCACGTGCTGAGCCGCCGCCATTAGAGTACCGGCCATGCAAGTGTTCGCCAGCAATGTGGGAGAAACTTTTGACCTCGACCAGCTGTCTGCGGTTGTGCTGGCGCGTTATGCGGAGGGAAAGACACCGGCACTCGCGGCCAAGTCGGCGCTGCAACTCGGATTGCCGGAGGACGTCATTCTCCAACTGCCCGGGGTGACGAAAGAGGCCTTGGCGCAGGGGCACGCACTGATCGACTCCGGCGCATTTCCCGCAACGGCGACCGGAACCGTCGCCGATGGAACCTTTGCCACTTCGCTCAACCTTGCCTCACCTCAAGTCGCGGCGCGGCTGGCTGCCGGGCTCGACCCCTACGGCTTTCCGCCTGCACAAGTCGCATTGCTGCGTGCGGCCGGTACTTACGTCGAGCCGATGACCCATGACCCATGACCAGATGTTTGCAGAGCAGGTCTGGCTGCATGCGTGGAAAGGCTCCGAGATTGGGACCGGACTGCCGCAGGATTTCCGAATCACGCCCGAGGGTTTTGTGGCGGCAGCGAAGACCTTGCCTTACGTCCTGCATCCCCTGCTGGCGCTGATGGAGAGCGGCGTTACCGGAGAGCAGATATGGGCTTACGTGCAGCACGCGGCGCCCGGATTTGCAGTTGAACTGGTGGGCGTGGCGCCACAGGGCGGCGGCCCATAGGGGCGCCCCGCTCGTGGCAGGGCACGCCTCCAGGCCGCGCCGCACTCAGGCGAGATTGAGCAAGCGCCGCGCGTTGTCCCCCAGAATCGCCGCGCGGTCCGCGCCGTTGAGGCTGGGCGTGCCCAGCACATGGTCCACCGGGTGTTCTTCCCATGGGATCGGATGGTCGGTTCCGATCACCACCTGGCTGGCGCCGACCTGTGCGACCAGGTGCCGCAATGCTTCCGGCGTGAACACCAGCGCGTCGAAATAGATCTGGTTGAGATACTCCGTCGGCTTTTTCTTCAGCACGATGCTGGGGTCGCAGTTCTGCGGCGACACGAAGCAGCTGTGGTTCATGCGCTCGGCGTACGACCCGAGGTAGCCGCCGCCGTGCGCCGCGATGATCTTCAGCTTCGGGAACTTGTCCAGCGTGCCGTCGTAGATCAGCCGTTGCAGCGCGATGGTGGTGTCAAGCGGATTGCCGATGACGTTCGACACCCAGCCGTTGCCCTTGAATCGCTTGGCCAGTTCGGGCGTGCTCTGCGGGTGGATGAACAGCACGGCGCCCAGTTCCTCGGCCTTGGCGAGCACGGGGTGGAACTGCGGGTCTGAGAAGTCGGTTCCCGACACCGAGCCGCCGATGGCCGCGCCCTTCAGTTTGAGCTTGGTCATGGCGTATTCGAGTTCACGCACCGCCGCATCCGGGAACTGCATCGGCAGCGAGGCGAACGCGCCCAGCCGCTGCGGATTGACCGCGCAAAGCTCCGCCATCTTCTCGTTCTGCAGGCGCGTGATGCGTTCGGCGACGCCGCGCTCGCGCCGGTACCAGAAGGGGTTGATGCTGAGGATTTCGGTGTCGATGCGCATGTCGTCCATCGCCTTCAGGCGCTCGGACACCACGATGAAATGCTCCTTCACGCCTTTCACCGGAGGCAGCACGCTGCTGGCCTCGGCGCCGAGCAGCGCCAGTGCTTCGGGCACGTAGCAATGCGCGTGCACGTCCACGGTCCTCACGCGGCGGCCATCGATCATCACCGGGCCGGGCGGCGAAAAGCGGGTGACGGGTGTGACCGGATCGGCGGCGGCCGCTTGGGTGCGGGCTCCATCCAGAGCGCTGCAGCCGGCCAGGGCGATGCCGGTGACGACGCCGGCGCCGCTGCGCAGCACGGCTCTTCGCGTTGTGTTCATTCGCTGTCTCCTTCGGTGGTGGAATTGCGTCGTGATCGTAGCCGCGCGGCGGCATCCGGGGCCGCAGGAAAGCTAGGGGTTATCCTTGGGGCGTCGGCATGGGTCCCCTCCCTAGAATGTGTTGCGGTGCAATACACGCCCGAGGTCAGTGGCAACCGGTGAGGAGTTCCCAAGTGCAAAGCAAGAAAGCCAGCGCCCCGAAACCGGCGCAGCGGGTGATCAAGAAGTATCCCAATCGCCGGCTCTACGACACCGACACCTCCACTTACATCACCTTGGCCGAAGTGAAGGACCTGGTGATGGCGCGGGAGTCGTTCATCGTGCGCGATGCCAAGTCCAACGAAGACCTGACCCGCAGCATCATGCTGCAGATCATCCTGGAGGAAGAAGCGGGCGGCACGCCGATGTTCAGCGAGGCGGCGCTCGCCAACCTCATCCGCTTCTACGGGCACTCGGCGCAGGGCTTCATGGGCACCTACCTCGAGAAGAACGTGCAGGCGTTTACCGATATCCAGGCGAAGCTGGCCGAACAGTCCAAGACGCTGACCCCCGAGATGTGGACCCAGTTCATGAACCTGCAGAACCCGATGATGCAGGGAATGATGGGCAACTACGTGGAGCAGTCCAAGACCATGTTCGACAAGATGCAGGAGCAGATGGCCAAGCAGGCCGAGCAGATGCTGGGGATCTTTTCACCTGGAAAACGCTGAAGCGTTTTCCAGGTGGCCTGATCAGACGGGAAAAGCCGGGGGCCCCGGTTTTTCTCATGGCGGATCGGGCTGCACGTTGATGCGCACGATCTGGTGCCACTGCGTGGATATCGCTGCTCTGGGACAATACGGGGATGAGCGAAGTTGCTTCCCCTGAAATAAAGATACCCAAGGTCGGCTTTGTCAGCCTCGGCTGCCCCAAGGCCCTGACCGACTCCGAACTGATCCTCACCCAGCTGAGCGCCGAGGGCTACCAGACGTCCAAGACCTTCGAAGGCGCGGACCTGGTGATCGTCAACACCTGTGGCTTCATCGACGATGCCGTGCGCGAAAGCCTGGACACCAT
>JAQGMT010000391.1 GCA_028292185.1 Ramlibacter sp.
CTTCGAGCTTCTTGGTCAGCGCCTTGGAGCCGCCTTGCCCATCGTCGTCGTCGTCAGCGTCGAACTCGTCGAAGTCTTCCTCGGCCACGTAGTCGTCGGCCTCGTTGGGATTGGAGAAGCCATCGACGACCGTGGAGATGACGACGCGGCCTTCGCGGATTTCGTTGGCCAGGCGCAGGATTTCGGCGATGGTGGCCGGCGAGGCCGAGATCGCTTCCATCATGGCCATCAGGCCGCCTTCGATGCGCTTGGCGATTTCGATTTCGCCTTCGCGCGTCAGCAGTTCCACCGTGCCCATTTCGCGCATGTACATGCGCACGGGGTCGGTGGTGCGGCCGAACTCGCTGTCCACCGTGGAAAGCGCGGCTTCGGCTTCCTCTTCGGCTTCTTCGACCGTTGCCGTCGTCGGCGTCGTGTTGTTCAACAACAGCATTTCCGCGTCGGGCGTCTGCTCGTAGACCGCGACACCGAGGTCGTTGAGCATCGCCACCACCACTTCCAGCGTCTCCGCATCCACCAGCTTTTCGGGCAGGTGGTCGGTGATTTCGGAGTGCGTGAGGTAGCCGCGCGTCTTGCCCAGCGTGATCAGCGCCTTCAGGCGTTGCCGGCGCTTGAGCATTTCCTCTTCGGACAGGACGGTCTCGTCCAGGCCGAATTCCTTCATCAAGGCCCGTTCCTTGGCCTTGCTGATCTTCATGCGCAGCGGCTTGACCTTCTCGGTGGTGGTGGTCTCCGCCACCGGTTCACCGGCCAGGTCGGCCTCGATTTCCGACATGTCCAGCTCTTCGCCGGACTTGCCGTCAGCGGTCTTGGGCTTGCGGCCGCGCTTGGCGCCCGGTTTGCCCGGGGCCTCGGCTTCGGATGACTGCGCCTTGGGCGGGCGGCCCGGCTTTTTCTTCAGGGCTTCCGGGGCGGCGACGGCTTGTGCCTTGACGGGCTTCTTCGCCTCATCCGCCTTGGCGGTGGCTTTTTCGGAGAGCTTGACGGGGGACTTCGTTAGGGGCACTGGCTTGGCTTTCGTTACTGGCTTGGCGGCGGCCTTGGCGCTGGGCTTGGCGGTCGCTTTGACGACCTTGAGCTTTGCTTTCGCCGGGGCCGGCGCTGGTTTGATCAATTTTTTGGCTGCGGGTTTCGCGGCGGGCTTCACAAGCTTTGCGGACTTTTGGGCGGGCATGAAAAAATACCTCGGGTGTCGTCGGAAAGGCAGAAACACATGCGCCACTACAACCCGGCGCGGGCGGAGAGAACCGGACGGCCGGCACAAGGCCCGCTGTCGGTCAGCCGGCGCAAGATAGGTGGGCGAACATTTGGAGTGCAGCCCTTGCGGTGAGGGGGCGGGTCGCGCGCAATGGCGTCGGTTGGCCCAGGTCCGGAGGTGCTGCTGTCGCTCTTGCGGCCAGCAAGCCTACATTATACCGGCGTCACGGTTTTTCAAGGGCTTGGCGCCTTTTGAGGGCAAACTGCAGGCGGATGAGCCGCTCTTCCTCGCCCACCCGATCCGGGTCGGTCGTGGGCAGCGCCTGCACACGCTTGAGCTCGAGGTCGAAAACGTCGAGCTGGAGCTTGATCAACGCCGAGTGCAGGTCGGCCAGCGGCATCTCGGGGTCCTCGACCATACGGCCGGACGGCTGAAGACTGTCCAGCTCGATGATCCGGCGAGCGACCGGCTCGAACGGCTGGCCTTGCAGGCCTACAGCCAGAGCGGCGAGCGGCTGCGGACCATGCTCGTGCACCTGGGTGTCGATCCAGCGAAAGAGGTCGCCGAAGTCGCCGTCCAGCGCACACAGGATCTCATGGTCGGCGGTGGTCAGCACTTCCCAGTACGAAGACTGGCCCAGCACCAGCCGCGCGATGTTGGCCGCGCTCGCTTCGATCGAGGGCCGAACGCCGAGCCGTCGCGAACGCGGCTTGGGCGCCGCGGCCGGCCGCCGGAAGGTACCCGGCTGGGACCCTTGGCCCTGCGGCGCGCCGCCCAGCCGCACCGCCCACAGCGACGCCAGTTCGCGGGCCTCGACCTGCACATGATCGGCCAGCTCATTGAGCAGTTGCCGCTTGAGCGCGCCGTCCGGCAGCTGCGTCCACAGCGGCTTGGCATTGGCTGCCATGTGGGCGCGGCCTTCCGCGGTGGCCAGGTCGCAGCCTTCCCGCGCCGCTTCGATGAGAAAGCGCGACAGCGGCGTCGCTTCGCTGACGTAACGCGAGAAGGCATCGCGGCCGAACTCGCGGATGTAGCTGTCCGGGTCGTGCTCGGCCGGCAGGAACAGGAATTTGACGGTGCGCACGTCGGTGGCGTAGGGCAGGGCGCCGTCCAAGGCCTTGCGGGCGGCGCGGCGGCCCGCCTCGTCGCCGTCGAAGCTGAAGATGACGGAGTCGGTGAAGCGAAAAAGCTTCTGCACATGGTCCGGCGTGCACGCTGTGCCCAGCGTGGCGACGGCATTCGGGTAGCCCAGCTGTGCCAGCGCGACCACGTCCATATAGCCTTCGGTCACCAACACGTAGCCCTGTTCGCGCAAGGCGTTGCGCGCTTCGAACAGGCCGTAGAGTTCGCGGCCCTTGCTGAAGACGGGCGTCTCCGGCGAGTTCAGGTACTTGGGCGATCCGTCACCCAGCACCCGGCCGCCGAAGCCGATGCATTCGCCCTTGACGTTGCGGATCGGGAACATGATGCGATCGCGGAAGCGGTCGTAGCGCTTGTCCTCGTCTTCGTTGACGATCACCAGCCCGCTCTCGGCCAGCAGCGGATCGTCGTAATTCGGGAACACACTGGCCAGGCTGCGCCAGCCTTCGGGGGCGTAGCCGAGGCCGAATTGCTTGGCGATCTCGCCGGAAAGTCCGCGGCCTTTCAGGTAGTCGACGGCGCGGGGTGAGTTCTTCAGCTGCTTGCGATAGGCCTCTCCGGCCTTCTCCAGCACATCGGTGAGCGTTGCCTGCTTCTCGCGCTGCTGCGCGGCGCGGGCGCGGTCTTGCGGCGAGACGTCTTCCTCCGGCACTTGCATCGCGTACTGCCCGGCAAGGTCCTTCACCGCCTCCACGAAGTTCATGCCGGCGTGTTCCATCAGGAAGCCGATGGCGTTGCCGTTCTTGCCGCAGCCGAAGCAGTGATAGAACTGTTTGCTGGGACTGACCGAAAACGACGGCGACTTCTCGCCATGGAAGGGGCACAGGCCCATGTAGTTGGCGCCGCCCTTTTTCAGCTGCACGTAGCGGCCGACGATTTCCACCACGTCGGCGCGGGCCAGCAGTTCCTGGATGAAAGACTGGGGAATGGCCATCGTGGCGTATTCTCTTACCGAATGGCGCGCCCGCAACGCGAACGACAGGAGACCAAGACCATGAGCGGTATTTTCGACCAGGACCTAGCCCGCAATCCGGCCAACTTCGCGCCGATCTCGCCGCTGTCATTCATTGAGCGAGCGGCAGAGGTTTATCCGCAACGCCTGGCGGTGGTTCACGGCGAGCTGCGCCGCACCTGGTCCGAGGTCTACGGGCGCTGCCGCCAACTGGCCAGCGCCTTGGCCAGGCATGGCATGGTGCGCGGCGACACGGTGGCCGTGATGCTGCCGAACACGCCTCCCATGGTCGAGGCCCACTTCGGAATTCCCATGAGCGGAGCGGTACTCAATGCGTTGAACACCCGCCTGGACGCGGAAACCGTGGCCTTCATGCTGGATCACGGCGAGGCCAAGGCGGTGATCGTCGATCCCGAGTTCGCGGGCGTCATGAAGAAGGCGCTGTCGCTGCGCAAGGGAACGCGGCCGCTGCTGGTGATCGATGTGCAGGACGCCCTGTATACCGGGCCGGTGGAGCGCATCGGCAGCATCGGCTACGACGAATTCATCGCCGGCGGCGACCCCGCTTATGCCTGGCAGCTTCCGCCGGACGAATGGGATGCCATCGCGCTGAATTACACCAGCGGCACGACGGGCAATCCGAAGGGCGTGGTCTATCACCACCGCGGCGCGGCGGTGAACGCCATATCGAACATTCTCGAGTGGGACATGGGCAAGCACCCGGTGTACCTGTGGACGCTGCCGATGTTCCATTGCAACGGCTGGTGCTTTCCCTGGACGGTGGCCGCCCGCGCCGGCGTGAACGTTTGCCTGCGCAAGGTCGAGCTCAACGCGATGGTCGATGCGATCCGCACGCAGGGCGTGACGCACTACTGCGGCGCGCCCATCGTGCACGGCATGCTGGTCAATGCCCCCGAGGCGATGCAGCGCGCTCTGCCGCGCGGGGTCAAGGCGATGGTGGCAGGCGCCGCGCCGCCCGCATCCATGATCGAGGGCATGGAACGCCTGGGCTTCGAGCTCACCCACGTGTATGGGCTGACCGAGGTCTACGGTCCGGCCACGGTGTGCCCCAAGCATCCGGAGTGGGACGGGCTGGACATCGGCGAGCGCGCGCGCCTGAACGCCCGCCAGGGCGTGCGCTACCACCTGCAGCGCAGCGCGCGCGTGCTCGACTCGCAGACGCTGCAGCCAGTGCCGTGGGACGGGGAGACCATGGGCGAGATCATGTTCCAGGGCAACATCACGATGAAGGGCTACCTGAAGAACCCCGCCGCCACGCAGGAAGCGTTTGCCGGCGGCTGGTATCACACCGGCGACCTCGCGGTGCAGTCCGCCGACGGCTACATCAAGATCAAGGACCGCAGCAAGGACATCATCATCTCGGGCGGGGAGAACATCTCG
>JAQGMT010000421.1 GCA_028292185.1 Ramlibacter sp.
CGGCATCGCGGCAGGCGTCCATCGGGTCCTTGAAGACCTTGTAGCTGTCGGTGCTGCGGATGCCGGCAACGGCCTGGTCCACTTCGTAGCCGGTGGGCGTGCTCAGGTGCACCTTGAATCCGAGCAGTTCCGCGGCCTGCAGCCAGGTGTTGGCCATGTTGTTGCCGTCGCCCACCCAGGCCACCGTCTTGCCGCGCAGGAACTTCGGGTCGAGCTTTCCTTGCGCATCGACGCCGCGGTGTTCGAGGAAGGTGAATACGTCGGCGAGGATCTGGCAGGGGTGGAACTCATTGGTCAGGCCGTTGATCACCGGCACACGCGAATGCTGCGCAAAGCGCTCGATCTTGTCCTGCCCGAACGTGCGGATCATCACCAGGTCCACCATTCGGCTGATCACGCGGGCGCTGTCTTCGATCGGCTCCGCGCGTCCGAGCTGCGTGTCCCCGGTGGTGAGGTTCACCACGCTGCCGCCCAATTGGTACATGCCGGCTTCGAAGCTGACGCGGGTGCGCGTCGATGCCTTCTCGAAGATCATCGCCAAGGTGCGATCGGCCAGCGGATGGTATTTCTCGTAGGCCTTGAACTTGCGCTTGATGGTCGCGGCGCGCTCGAACAGCCACGCATATTCCTGCGCCGTGAAGTCGCTGAACTGGAGATAGTGCTGGATCGCCATCGCGTCACTCACCGAGAAACTCGCGCACCAGGGGCGCGAGGATCGCGACGATTTCATCGGCATCGGCTTCGGTCAGGATCAGCGAGGGGATGAGCCGGATCACGTTGTCGGCGGTGACGCTGATCAGCAAGCCGTTTTCCGCGGCGCGCGACGTGAGCACGCCACACGGCTTGGCCAGTTCGACGCCCAGCATCAAGCCTTGGCCGCGGATTTCCGTCACACCCTTCAGGCCGCCGAGCTCCCGTGCGAGCGCGCCTTTCAGGTGCGCACCGACGCGCGCCGCGTTCTCCAGCAGGCCGTCTTCTTCCATGATTCGAATGGTTTCGACCCCCGCGCGCATCGCCAGCGGGTTGCCGCCGAAGGTGGTGCCGTGGTTGCCCGGCTGGAAGATGTTCGCGGCCTTGGGCCCCGCCACCACCGCGCCGATCGGAACGCCCGAGCCGAGCCCCTTGGCCAGCGGCATCACGTCCGGCACGATGCCGGCCCACTGGTGCGCGAACCACTTGCCGGTGCGGCCCATGCCGCATTGCACTTCGTCGATCATCAGCAGCCATTCGCGCTGGTCGCACAGCAAGCGCACCTCCTGCAGGTACTCGATGCGCATCGGGTTGACGCCGCCTTCGCCCTGAATCGTTTCCAGGAACACGGCCACCACGTTCTTGTTGCCGGCGGTCGCCGCCTTCAAGGCCTCGATGTCGTTGAGCGGCACCCGGATGAAGCCCTCTACCAGCGGGCCGAAACCCTTTTGCACCTTCTCGTTCCCGGTGGCGGACAAGGTGGCGATGCTGCGGCCGTGGAATGCGTTTTGGTAAACCACGATTTCAGGCCGGTCGATGCCGCGGTCGTGTCCGTACTTGCGCGCGAGCTTGATGGCCGCTTCGTTGGCTTCCAACCCGGTGGAGCAGAAAAACACGTTCGTCATGCCCGACAACTCCACCAGCTTGGCGGCCAGGCGCTCCTGGTTGGGCACGTGGTAGTAGTTGGAGCTGTGGATGATCTTGGCGATCTGGTCCTGCAAGGCGGGCACCAGCTTGGGATGGTTGTGGCCGAGCGTGTTCACCGCGATGCCGGCCAGCGCGTCCAGATACTGCTTGCCGTTCACATCCCACACCCGCACCCCCTGGCCGCGTGCCAGCGCTATCGGCAGGCGGCCATAAGTGTTCATCGTGTGGGGCGAAGCTGCCTCGATCAAAGCCATGGGGGGTCCCGAAAAAAAGAAATCGGCTCAACGAAAGTGAGCCGCTGAGGCCCGATTTTAGGCACAGAGCTTGCGGGCGTTGCTTGACCATTCCGCATCACAGCGATGCCGCCGCCGAGCACTGCAACGTGTCGTTCAACTCTTATATAAGATATATAATAGCTGTTCTCAGCCGCAGCGGTCTTGCCTCCACGGCACGCTGCCTCCTCTCCCCTAATGATGATGGTTTCCAGTAACGCGAACGAGGTCGTCATCCTGGGCCGCACCCGGGCCGGGAGCACCTTTAGGCCCAGCGATTGGGCCGAGCGGCTGGCGGGGGTGATGAGCTCATTCCGCCCTGGCGGGGTGCAGCCCAGCAGCCACCTCAGTTACTCCCCGTGGTGTGTCCCGACGGTGATCGACGGGGTCAAGGCAGTGGTGGTGAACCGGCAGCTCAGGGAACTGGAGCCCATGGCTTGGGACTTCGTGCTCAATTTCGCCAAGGACAATGATCTGCAAGTCGCCGAGAACCTGCTCGTGCCGTGAGCAAAAGCGGGCGCCCAACAAAAAAGCCGTCGGACGACGGCTTTTCTGCTTTGCTGACAGCGCACCCGTTTCAAACGGCGCAACCTGATGCTTTGGCGGACAGATTTTTTTGGCTCTGTCCGCGACGGATCAAGTCACGGGCTGTTTGCCTGAAAGGTCAGGCGGCCGCGGTGGCCAAGGTTTTCACCTTGGCGGCCAGGCGGCTCTTGTCGCGAGCGGCCTTGTTCTTGTGGAAGATCTGCTTGTCGGCGACGGTGTCGACGATGCTCTGGGCCTTGGCGAAGGCTTCGGTTGCCTTCGTCTTGTCGCCCGCGGCAACTGCTTTCTCCACGTTCTTCACGGCGGTGCGGTACTGGGACCGCAGCGACGTGTTCGCAGCGTTGAGCTTCAGGTCTTGCCTGACGCGTTTACGGCCCGACGCGAGGCGCGGGTTCTTTTTCTTGGGTTTGGCTGATGCCATGGTGATGATTCCTTGTGTTCGAGGATGTTGCCAGCAAAGCCCTCTATTATAGGGCCCTCAATGAGCCTGTTCAAAGCCGCTTCCACAGTGTCCCTGCTGACGCTGGCGTCTCGCATCACAGGCCTGGTCCGCGAACTGCTGATGGCCGCCACCTTCGGCGCCACCGGCCTGACGGACGCCTTCAACGTTGCGTTTCGCATTCCCAACCTTTTTCGCCGCCTGTTCGCCGAGGGCGCGTTCAGCCAGGCCTTCGTGCCGACGCTGGCGCGCTCGAAAGAAGCCGATGGCGATGCCGCCACGCACCGGCTGATCGACAGCGTCGCCACGGTGCTGGCCTGGGCGCTGCTGGTCACCTGCGTGCTCGGAGTTGCCGCGGCGCCCGTTCTGGTCTGGGCGCTTGCCAGCGGCTTCAAGCAGACGCCGCACAATTTCGAGGCAGCCGTGTTCATGACGCGCTGGATGTTCCCCTACATCGGCTTCATGTCCATGGTGGCGCTTTCCGCCGGGGTGCTCAACACCTGGAAACGCTTCGCGGCGCCCGCCGCGACGCCGGTGCTGCTGAACATCTGCATGATCGGTGCGGCCTGGCTGGGCGCGCCGTGGTTCGCCTCGATGGGCATCGAGCCGATCTATGCGATGGCGGGCGGCGTGATGCTCGGCGGCGTGCTGCAACTCGCCGTCCAGGTTCCGATCCTGCGTCGGCTCGGGCTGCTGCCGCGCATCGGCCTGGGCTGGTCGCGTTTGCGCACCGCATGGTTCGACCCCGGCACCCGGCAAGTGGCAAGGATGATGCTGCCCGCGCTGGTCGGCGTGAGCGTGGCGCAGGTGTCCTTGTTGATCAACACCCAGATCGCCTCCTGGCTGCCGCAGGGCAGCGTGTCCTGGTTGACCTACGCCGATCGCCTGATGGAATTTCCAACCGCGATGCTGGGCGTCGCGCTCGGCGTTGTGCTGATGCCGCAGTTGGCAGGCGCCAAGGCGGCGAACGACCCGCTGCGCTATTCAGGCATGCTCGACTGGGGCTTGCGCCTGGTGGTGCTGCTGGCCGTCCCCAGCTCGGTGGCCTTGCTGGTCTTCAGTGTGCCGCTGGTGGCAACGCTGTTCCACTACGGCGCGTTCAAGGACGGCGACGTCCAGCAGGTCGCGCTCGCGCTGGCCGGCTATGGCGCGGGATTGGTGGGGCTGGTGGCCATCAAGGTTCTGGCGCCCGGCTTTTATGCCAGCCAGGACATGCGCACGCCGGTTCGCATCGCGGTCGTCGTGCTGGTGATCACGCAATTGCTAAACCTCCTGCTGGTGCCCTTGCTCAGGCATGCGGGGCTCGCGTTGTCGATCGGCCTGGGCGCGCTGATCAACGCAGCTTGGCTCCTGCTCGGCCTCATCAAGCGCGGCAGCTACAAGCCATCGCCGGGCTGGGGGCGCTTCGCTTTGCAGGTGCTTGCGGGAACGGCACTGGTGGGCATCTTCCTGATGTGGGCGGCCAGCAGTTTTCCGTGGATCGCGATGCGAGCGCATGGCCTGCAACGTGCGGGCCTCATGGCCTCGCTGCTCATCGCGTCCGGCGCGATTTACTTCGCGGCGCTCTGGGCGGCCGGCTTGAAAGTGCGTGACTTTGTCACGCACTGATGACGCCTGCGCGCCTCGCGCTTGACGGCCAGCGGCCGCTCCATTACAAATAACTCATGCTGCTGAATTTGTCCGCTCCAACGCCACTCGAGTACTTCAGCTCGCTGGCGCAAAGCGACGACCAGTTCCCATTGCTCGAGGCGGCCGCCAGCATCGCGCAGGACGAGTACGCCGACCTCGACGTGCAGCAGGTGCTGGGCGATGTCGATCAATTGCTCGCGCGCCTGAAGCGCCGATTGCCCGCGGATGCGGCGCCGCTGCAACGCTTGCGTGCGCTGAATCAATTCTTCTTTCGCGACTTGAGCTTCGGCGGCAACGTCAATGACTACTGCGACCCCGATAACAGCTACCTGAACGTCGTGCTGCGCACGCGCCGCGGCAACCAGATCTCGCTGGCGGTGTTGTGGATCGAGCTGGCCCAGGGACTCGGCCTGCACGCGCGCGGTGTGTGCTTTCCGGGGCACTTCATGGTGAAGGTCAACCTGCCCAAGGGCCAGGTCGTCATCGACCCGTTCACCGGCCAATCGCTTTCGCGCGAGGAATTGGCGGAGCGTCTCGAACCCTACAAGCGGCGCAGCGGGCTGGTCGATGAATTCGAAGTGCCGCTCGGGCTGTACCTGCAGGCCGCACCCCCGCGCGACATCATCGCGCGGATGTTGCGCAACCTGAAGGAAATCCACAACGCGCAGGAAGACTGGCAGCGCCTGATCGCGGTGCAGGATCGCCTGGTGATCCTGCTGCCCGACGCCTGGGCCGAGTACCGCGACCGCGGCATTGCGCATGCGGAACAAGGCCATGCCGCCTTGGCTGTGATCGACCTCGAAACCTACCTCGTGCATGCCCAAGACGCGCTCGACATCGACGTGATCGCTGAGCGGGTGGCCAACCTGCGCCGCGCCAAGAACTAGGAAGCAGCGGGGGCCCGGCGGACGGGCAAGCCGCCGATCAACAGCGCCGCCAGTGCCGCGGCGGCGAATGCGGCCCCGCTCACGAACGCCGCCGGCGCACCCCAGCGGTCCCACAGCCACCCTGCCAGTCCGCTCGCCACCAGCAGGGCCAGCCCGCTGACCAGGTTGAACAGGCCGAAGGCAGTGCCACGCAGATCGGCCGGTGCCGTATCGGCGATCAGGGTGGCCAGCAAGCCCTGCGTCATCGCCATATGCAAGCCCCACAGCGCGATGCCGCCCCACATCGCGGGGCCCTGGTCGGACATCGCCAGCAGCAGGTCGGCCGCAACCAGCACGGCGAGGCCGCCACCCAGCAGCGCGGCGCGGCTGGCGCGATCGGCGAGCTTGCCGAATGGATAGGCGCCCAGCGAATACACCCCATTCATCGCGATCAGCACCAGTGGCGTCCACGCCAGTGCCAGCCCGCCTTGCTGCGCGCGCAGCACGAGGAAGGCCTCGCTGAAACGGGCCAGCATGAATACGGCACCGACGGCGACCACCCACCAGTAGGCGCGGCCCAGTCGCCTCAGGTTTTCGCGCCGGATCGGATTGCCTGAAGCCGTTGCGCCGGTCCGCGCGGGCTCGCGCACGCCGAACACCAGCAAGGCCACCGACAGCAGGGCGGGGATCACGGCCACCCAGAACACCGCGCGGAAATCGTTGGCCCACAGCAGCATCAGCCCGATCGCCAGCAAGGGGCCAAGAAAGGCGCCCACGGTGTCGAGCGCCTGGCGCAGGCCGAACGCCGCGCCGCGCATGGCCGGCGGCGCGAGGTCGGCGACCAGCGCGTCGCGCGGTGCACCGCGAACGCCTTTGCCGATGCGGTCCAGCAGCCGCGCCGTGAGCACCAGGCCGACGCTGGAAGCCAGCGCGAACAAGGGCTTGGAGAACGCGGCCAGGCCGTAGCCCAGAACCGCCAGCGGTTTGCGCCGGCCCATGTAGTCGCTGAGCACCCCGGAGAACACCTTGACGATCAGCGCCGTGGCTTCAGCGAAGCCTTCCATCAGCCCGACGGTGAGCACACTCGCCCCGAGCGTCGTCACCATGAAGACGGGCAAGAGGCTGTGAATCAGCTCCGACGAAAGGTCCATCAGCAAGCTGACGGCACCCAGCGCCCAAATCCCGGCCGGCAAGCGCGATGGCGAGGCCAGGCCCGGCATCGCCATCAGCTGACGGTGACTCGCGCTTCCTCGCCTTGGGGCGCGATGGTGCCGATCGGGTACACAGTCTCTCCTGTGCCGCGCAGCGTCGCCGCCACGGCTTGCGCGTCCGCCGCATTCACCACCACGACCATGCCGATGCCGTTGTTGAAGGTGCGGTTCATTTCGTGGTCGGAGATCGCCGCGGTCTGCTGCAGCCAGGCGAACAACTCGGTTTGCGGCCAGCTGCCCTTGGTCAGCCGAGCGCAAGTGCCGTCCGGCAAGACGCGCGGGATGTTTTCCAGCAGGCCGCCGCCGGTGATGTGCGCCAGGGCTTTGATACCGGGATGCTGGGCCAGTGCGGCGAGCACGCTCTTCACGTACAGCCGCGTGGGCTCCATCACTGCCGCGCGGAAAGGCTTGCCGTCCAGTGTGGCGGGCAGCTGGCCCGCCGCGCGCTCGATGCACTTGCGCACCAGCGAGAAACCATTGGAGTGCACGCCACTCGAGGCCAGGCCCAACACCACGTCGCCGGCCTGCACTTGCGCGCCGGTGAGGATCTTCGACTTCTCCACCACGCCCACCGCGAAACCGGCCAGGTCGTATTCGCCGGCCGGATACATGCCGGGCATCTCCGCTGTTTCGCCGCCGATCAGGGCGCAACCCGACAGTTCGCAGCCCCGGGCGATGCCGCCCACGACCGCTGCGGCGGTGTCCACGTCGAGTTTGCCGCAGGCGAAGTAGTCCAGGAAGAACAGCGGCTCGGCGCCTTGCACCAGCACGTCGTTGACGCTCATCGCGACCAGGTCGATACCCACGGTGTCGTGCATCGCCCACTCGAAGGCCAGCTTGAGTTTGGTGCCGACCCCGTCGGTGCCGCTGACCAGCACCGGTTCGCGGTAGCGCTTGGGCACTTCGAACAAGGCGCCGAAGCCGCCGATGCCGGCCAGCACGCCCTCGCGCATCGTTTTGCGAGCCAGCGGCTTGATGCGTTCCACCAGCGCGTCGCCCGCGTCGATGTCCACGCCGGCGTCTTTGTACGAGAGGGGAGAAGGGGTCATGGGATGGGCTGCAGAGCCGCGCTGCGCTTGGCCCGATAGAATTTGTCCCATTTTAAGCTTCGGCCCGGCTTGCCCCGGTTCGCTCGGCCCACCGGCCGCGTTCGGCCTTCATGGACTTCACACCCACTCAGAAACACTTCGCGGCTTGGCTGGCTATCGCCGTGTTGGTGGCGCTGGCGTTGTGGTTGCTGGGGCGAGTGCTGACGCCGTTCATCGTCGCGGCGGTCTTGGCGTATGCCCTGACGCCGCTGGTGGATCGGCTGGACCGGCTGGGGCACGGACGCGTGCCCCGGGTCATCGCTGTCATCGTCGTCGAGCTGCTGTTGATCCTGGCCTTGCTCGGACTGGTGTTGATGGTGGTCCCGGTGATGGCCAAGGAGATGCCGCTGATCCGCGAGCAGTTGCCGTTCCTGTTCGATAACCTGAACGCGACCCTCGGACCGTGGCTCGAACAAGTCGGCATCAGGATCTCGCTGGACCTGGCCACGCTCAAAGCCCAATTGCTGACCTACCTCACCGCCAATTTCGAGAACGCCATCGGCTCGGTTTTTTCCTCGCTCAAGGTGGGCGGCGGCGTGGCGTTGATCGCGGTCGGCTACCTCGTGCTGGTGCCGGTGGCGCTGTTCTACCTGCTGCTGGATTGGAAGCAGGTGGTGCGGCGCGTGCTGGAACTGGTGCCTCCGCGCGCGCGTCCGGGCGTCGATTCGTTCACGGCGGAAGCCGACGAGGTGCTGGGGCAATACCTGCGCGGGCAGTTGCTGGTGATGCTGACCATGGCGATCTTCTACAGCACGGGCCTGGGGCTTTTCGGCCTGGACCTCGCGGTGCCCATCGGCCTGTTCACCGGGTTTGCCATGTTCGTGCCCTACGTCGGCTTCGGCATCGGGCTGGTGCTCGCCTTTGTCGCGGGCATCCTGCAGTTCGCCTCGATCAAAGCGGTGATCATGGTGGCAGCGGTCTACGGAGCCGGGCAAGCGATCGAAGGCTTCTACCTGACGCCGCGGCTGGTGGGCCAGCGCATCGGCCTGCATCCCCTGGTGGTGATCTTCGCGTTGCTGGCGTTCGCGCAGTTGTTCGGTTTTGTCGGGGTGCTGGTGGCGCTGCCGGCCAGCGCAGTGCTGTTCGTCGCCTTCCGCCGTTTGCGCGCCGGCTACATGGGCAGCAAGCTCTACCAAACCTAAAAATGTTGACCCCCACGTTTGTGGCTTCGCCACTGCACTGCCCCCCGAGGGGGCCCAAGCCGCCTAAGGGCGGCCTGTCGGCGGCTTGACGGTTATGAAGCAGATTGCCCTCGACATCGGCATGACTCGCGCGCCCACGCTCGCGAGTTTTTGCGCCGGCCCGAACGAAGCGGCGCTCAAGCACCTCCAGCTGTGGGTGGGCAGCCCGACGCGCTCGCCCGTGCCCACTTATCTCTGGGGCCCCGAAGCCAGTGGCAAGACGCACCTGCTGAAAGCGGTGGCGGAGTCGCTGCGCGAGCAAGGCGCCTGCGTCGGCTGGCTCGACGCGAGCGTGAGCGAACCGCCCGAATTCTCCGAGAGCTGGGCCGTGGTGCTGCTCGATGACGTGCAGCTCTACACCGCCGTGCAGCAGCACGCGGCCTTCAACTGGTTCGTCAATTCGCAGGGCCTGCAGCGCGGCGTGTTGGCCGCAGGTACCTTGCCGCCCGCCGACCTCAAGCTGCGGGAAGACCTGCGCACGCGCCTCGCCTGGGGCCACGTGTTCCAGCTGCATGTGTTGAGCGAGCCGGAGCGGCGCGCCGTGCTGCGCCAGTCGGCCGACGCGCGCGGCGTCTTCCTCAGCGATGAAGTGATGGACTTCATGCTGACCCGTTTCTCGCGCGACCTCTCCAGCCTGATGCAGTTGCTCGAGCACCTCGATGGCTATGCCTTGCAGACCAAGCGCGCCATCACCATTCCACTGATCAAGTCGATGCTGGAGAGCGAGTGAAGAAAAAGACCGGCCTCGCCCTGTTCGATCTGGACCACACCCTGCTGCCGATCGATTCGGATTACGCCTGGGGCGTGTTCACGCAGACGATCGGATGGGTGGACCCGGCGGTGTTCCAGGCAAAGAACGACGAGTTCTACGAGCACTACAAGGCGGGCACGCTGGACGTGCACGCCTACGTGCGCTTCGCGACCGAGGCGATGCGCCTGCGCGGGCCGCAGCAAGCCGCGGCGGGGCAGGCGCGTTTCATGGAGTCGGTGATCGGGCCGGCGGTCCGCAAGGAAGCGCTGGACCTCGTGCGCCGACATCAAGACAGCGGCGACCAGGTCGTCATCGTCACGGCGACCAACGAATTCGTGACGCGTCCCATCGCCGAGGTTTTCGGCGTGACGGAGTTGATCGCGGTGGAACTCGCGCGCGGACCCGACGGCTGGTTCACGGGGGAAATCGCCGGCGTGCCTTCCCTGCGCGCCGGCAAGGTCGAGCGCGTCGCGCAATGGTTGTCCGCGCGCGGACTCGATTGGGGCAGCGTGGAATCCACCTTCTATTCCGACTCCATCAACGACCTGCCATTGCTGGAGCGCGTCGACCATCCGGTCGCCACCAATGCCGAGCCGGCCTTGCGCGCCATCGCCCAGCAGCGTGGCTGGCGCATACTCGATCTGTTCAAGGAAAAATGATCAAGAAATTCATCGACAAGCTGTTCGGGATATCGCCCGGCGGCAAGAGCGGCAGGCCCAGCTTCGGCAAGCGCCAGGAAGTGGGCCCCCAGGAGCACGGAATCGATCCTTCGCTGGTGGACGAGCGCGCGTTGAACGTCGTTCACACCCTGAAGGAAGCCGGCTATGAAGCCTACGTGGTGGGTGGCGCGGTGCGCGACCTGCTGGTCGGCTTGCGCCCCAAGGATTTCGACGTGGCCACCAGCGCCACGCCCGAGCAGGTCAAGAGCCTGTTTCGCCGCGCCTTCATCATCGGCCGGCGCTTTCGCATCGTCCACGTGGTGTACGGGCGCGGGCGCGAGCACGAGGTGATCGAGGTCTCCACCTTCCGCGCCTACATGGACAACGCCGCAGCCGAGCAGGTGGCCGGCAACGAGAAGACCAGCAAGAGCGAACTCGCCGGCATGAAGCACGCCGTCGATTCGACCGGACGGGTCTTGCGTGACAACGTCTGGGGACCGCAGGAAGAGGACGCCACCCGCCGCGATTTCACGATCAACGCGATGTACTACGACCCCGAAACGCAGACGGTGGTGGACTATCACGGCGGCATCAAGGATGCCAAGAAGCGCACCATCCGAATGATCGGCGATCCGCTCACGCGCTATCGCGAAGACCCGG
>JAQGMT010000471.1 GCA_028292185.1 Ramlibacter sp.
CGCCAGCGCGTTGGCTTCCTGCTCGCACTGCGCCGTCAACGCCGACACAGGCATCCATTCCCCCGCGCCGGGCAAGGGGCTGCCTTCGAGGCGCGACAAGGTCAGCAGGTCGCTCACCAGCGTCTGCATGCGTTGCGCCTGCTGCGCCATGAGTGCGAGGTAACGCGAACGCTCCGCCTCGGACAGCGGGAGCGTTTGCAAGGTCTCGACGAAGCCCATGAGCACGGTCAGCGGGGTGCGGATCTCGTGCGACACGTTCGCCACGAAATCGCGCCGCATCGTTTCGGCCTGCTGCAACGCCGTCACGTCGCGCGACAGCAGCAAGCGGCGGCCATCTCCGTAAGGGTGAAGCTGGATCGACAGCTGCGCGGGCCGGGACGGCGCGCTGCCCGGCCCCGCGATCACGATCTCGTGGTCGAAGCTTGTGCCGTCGCAGTATGCGGTGAAGACCGGGTCGCGGACCAGGTTGGTCACCCGCTGCATCAGGTCGCGGCGCAGGTCGAAGCCGAACTGCCCGGCCGCGGTCTGGTTGCACCATTCGATGCGCCCGTCGGTGTCCAGCAGCACCACGCCGTTCGGCGAAGCCTGGATGGCGGCCAGAAATTCCTGCAGGCGGCGCTGCGCATCGTCGGCGTCCGCTTCGCGCTTGCGCAAAGCGCGCCGCGCGCGATCCGCCGCTTCCGCCCAGAGTCCGCGCAGCGCCGGCGGATCGCCGGCATCGCTCGTGCGCAACCAGGCCAGCAAGCGTGCGGCACGCCAGCTGTCCAGGGCGACCCAGGCCAGCGACCCCGCGGCCAAGCCGGCCGCGGCGCCCGCTTCGCCGGCTGCCCACCAGCCGAGCGCGCCGGCGCTCCATTGGCAAACGAGAAAGCTGAAGATGCGCCAGGCCATGGGCGATTGTGAGCCAGGGGCGACGCCGCGCCGCCCGGTGCGGGCCGCTCAGCCCGTCCCGCTCGAAGCGGTGGACTGCGCGGCCAGCCGGTAGCCCGCGCCGCGCACCGTTTCGATCATGGCGCCCGCCGCGCCGAGCGCCTCGCGCAGCCGCTTGACGTGCACGTCCACGGTCCGCTCTTCGATGAATACGTGATCGCCCCACACTTTGTCGAGCAGCTGCGCGCGGCTGTGCACGCGCTCGGGATGCGCCATCAGGTATTGCAGCAGCTTGAACTCGGTCGGCCCCAGCTTCAGGGCGTGCCCCCGCCAGGTGACGCGATGCGTCGCGGCATCCAGCGACAACTCGCCCGCCACCAGCGCATCGCTCCCTTGCTCGGGTGCGCGCCGCCGCAATACCGCCCGGATGCGCGCCAGCAATTCCTGCGTGGAGAACGGCTTGGTGATGTAGTCGTCGGCGCCCGCGTCCAGGCCCGCCACCTTGTCCGGCTCGTCGCCGCGTGCGGTCAGCATCAGGATGGGAATGGTTTTGGTTCGTGCATCGGCGCGCCATTTGCGCGCCAGCGCGAGGCCGCTCTGGCCGGGCAGCATCCAGTCCAGCAGGATCGCGTCCGGCAACACGGCGTCCAACTCGCGCTGCGCCGCGATGCCGTCTTCGGCCCACACCGGCTCGAAGCCGTTGTGGCGCAGGTTCACCAGCACCAGTTCCGCAATGGCAGGTTCGTCCTCGACCAACAGTACGCGGGGCATGTGCTTCATTCGCTACGGCGATCTTCAGCGGACGACCGACTCGATCTGTTCCATCGAGGTATGGCGCACGTCGGCGCCCTTGACGACGTAGATGATGAATTCGGCGATGTTCTTGGCGTGGTCGCCGATCCGCTCGATGGCCTTGGCAACGAACAACAAGTCCAGGCTGGACGAAATGGTGCGCGGGTCTTCCATCATGTAGGTGATCAGCTTGCGAAGGAAGCCATCGAACTCGCGGTCGATCGCGTCGTCTTCCTTCAGGATCGTCAATGCCGCGTTCGCATCCAGCCGCGCGAACGCATCCAGCGCCTTTCGCAGCAGTCCCGAGGCCAGGTCGGCGGCAACACGCAACTCGGACGCGGGCAGATGGCGTGCCGCCCCGCTGCCGATGATCGACTTGACCATGCGTGCGATCTTGTTCGCCTCGTCGCCGGCGCGCTCCAGGTTGGCCGTGGTCTTGGAAATCGCGATCAGCAGCCGCAAGTCGCGCGCTGTCGGCTGGCGGCGCGCGATGATCGAAGACAGCTCGCGGTCGATCTCGACTTCGAGCAGGTTGACCTGGTCCTCGGTCTGCATGACCCGCGTGGCGGCCTCCTCGCTGAACTCCGCCAGCGCCTGCACCGCGATGCGGATCTGCGATTCGACCACGCCGCCCATTTCCATGACGCGATTGGAGACGGCGCCGAGCTCGCTGTCGAACTGGGTGGAAAGGTGCTTGTCAATCATGGCTTTGCTCCCGGCTTCATCCAAAGCGTCCCGTGATGTAGTCTTCGGTCTCGCGGCGGCGCGGCTTGAAGAACAGCTGTTCGGTCGGCCCGACTTCGATCAGGTCGCCGAGGTACATGTAGGCAGTGTAGTCACTGACGCGCGCCGCCTGCTGCATGTTGTGGGTGACGATGACCACCGTGTAGTCGTCCTTCAGTTCGGTGATCAGCTCTTCGATCTTGGCCGTCGAAATCGGGTCCAGCGCGGAGCACGGCTCGTCCAGCAGCAGCACCTCCGGCTTGATGGCAATTCCCCGCGCGATGCAAAGCCGCTGCTGCTGGCCCCCCGAGAGTCCGGCTCCGCTCTGGTCGATCTTGTCGCGCACCTCGGTCCACAGGGCCGCCTTGCGCAAGGCCCACTCGACGCGCTCGTCCATGTCGGTGGCGCTCAGGTTCTCGAACAGTCGCACGCCGAACGCGATGTTGTCGTAGATCGACATCGGGAACGGCGTCGGCTTCTGGAACACCATGCCGATGCGCGCCCGGATCAACGCCACGTCGCGCTTGGAGGCAAGCAGGTTCTCGCCATCCAGGACGATCTCGCCCTCGGCCCGTTGTTCGGGATACAGCTCGAACATGCGGTTGAAGGTCCGCAGCAGCGTGGACTTGCCGCAGCCGGAAGGGCCGATGAAGGCCGTGACCTTCTTCTCCGGGATGTCCAGGTTGATGTCCTTGAGCGCGTGGAACTTGCCGTAGTAGAAGTTGAGATTCCGGATCGAAATCTTCGGAGCGGCCGTGGCGGGAGTCATCTGGGGCCTTGTCAAATCTTGTTGCGCGTCAGCACGCGCGCGAGGATGTTCAGCCCCAGCACGGCGACAGTGATCAGGAATACACCGGCCCAGGCCAGCTGCTGCCAGTTCTCGTAGGGACTCATGGCGAACTTGAAGATGGTGACCGGCAGGCTCGCCATCGGCTCGGACAGGCTGGAGGTCCAGAACTGGTTGTTGAGCGACGTGAACAGCAGGGGCGCGGTCTCACCCGAGATGCGGGCAACCGCCAGCAGCACGCCCGTGACGACCCCCGCGCGCGCGGCACGCAGGGTGATGCTCATGATCACCTTCCACTTCGGCGCGCCGAGCGCGTAAGCGGCTTCGCGCAGGCCGGCCGGCACCAGCAGGAGCATGTTTTCGGTCGTGCGGATGACGACCGGCACCACGATCAGCGCCAGCGCCGCAATGCCGGCCCAGCCGGAAAAGGATTTGAAGCGCGACACCACGACTGCATAGACGAACAAGCCGATCACGATCGACGGCGCGGACAGCAGGATGTCGTTGACGAACCGGGTCAGCGAGCCGAGCCAGCCCTTGAGGTCGTATTCAGCCAGGTAGATGCCGGCCATGATGCCGATCGGCGTGGCGATGAAGGTGGCCAGCGCCACCATCAGGAAGGAGCCGTAGATCGCGTTGGCGATGCCGCCTGTCTCGTTGGGCGGAGGGGTCATCTGGGTCAGTGTGGCCCAGGCCATGCCGCCCACTCCCAGCCGCATCGTGTCCCACAGGATCCAGATCAGCCAGAAGATGCCGAACATCATCGCCACCAGCGACAGCGTGAGTGCGACAGTGTTGACGCGTTTGCGCACCGCGTACTTCTGCTCGCGCACGGAGGTGGCATCGGCAGCGCGCAGCAGCCGCTCGCCGGTGTTGGCGAACTCCAGTTTGCTGTCGCGGCGGCTCACGATTTCGCTCCTTCGTTGCGGCGCAGGCGCGACAGCAGCAGCTTGGACAGGGCGAGCACGACGAAGGTGATGAAGAACAGCACCAGTCCGAGGTAGATCAGCGCCGCCTGGTGCAGTCCTTCACCGGCTTCGGCGAACTCGTTGGCCAGGGCGGAGGTGATGCTGTTGGCCGCCTGGAACAGCGACAGCGAATCGAGCTGGTTGAAATTGCCGATCACGAAGGTGACCGCCATCGTTTCCCCGAGCGCACGGCCCAGTCCCAGCATGATGCCGCCGATGACCCCGGCCTTGGTGTAGGGGAGCACCACTTTCGACACCACCTCCCAGGTGGTGGAGCCGAGCGCATAGGCCGACTCCTTGAGCATCGGCGGGGTCACGTCGAAGACATCGCGCATCACGGACGCGATGAAGGGAATGATCATGATGGCCAGGATGATCCCGGCGGACAGGATGCCGATGCCCACCGGCGGGCCGGACACCAGCGCGCCCAGGACCGGAATGCCCGCGAACAGGCTCTGCAGCGGCTGCTGCACGAAAGTGGCCAGGATCGGGCCGAAGACCAGCAGGCCCCACATGCCATAGACGATCGACGGAATGGCCGCCAGCAGTTCGATCGCGGTCCCGAGCGGGCGCTTGAGCCACGATGGCGACAGCTCCGTGAGAAACAGCGCGATGCCGAAGCTGACCGGCACCGCGATCACCAGCGCGATCAGCGAAGTCGCCAGGGTGCCGTAGATCATGACCAGCCCGCCGAACTCCTCGCGCACCGGATCCCAGACGCTGTTGGTGAGGAAACCCAGGCCGTACTTCTCGATCGCCGGCCAGGCGCCGACCAACAGCGACAGCAGGATGGCGGCCAGCATCGCGAGTGTGAAAAGGGCTGCGGCCTTGGCCGCCCAGCCGAACAGACGGTCGGCGACGGCGGAGGTGCGCAGGGGATTGCCGGCGGGCGGCATGCTCATGTGGCGCTCCACCGCTGGCGAGCGCGACCGGTCGAACGAGGCCTCATGGGCGGGAAGTGTAGAGGACACAGGCGACCGTTCCCGTTGCTGGCCGGCTGAAATCTGCGCCGGCTTACTTGACGGCGACAGTCTTGCCCGAGCCGTCCTTGATCTCGCCCCAGGCCTTCTCGATCTGGGTCTTCACCACGGCCGGCATCGGAACGTAGTCCAGGTCGCCGGCGGTCTTGTCGCCGTTCTGGTAGGCCCACTGGAAGAACTTCAGGGTGGCGGCGGCCTGCGCCGGCTTGTCCTGCACCTTGTGCATCAGGATGAAGGTGGCGCCGGTGATGGGCCAGGATCCGGCGCCGGGCTGGTTGGTCAGGATCTGGTAGAAGCTCCTGGACCACTCGGCACCAGCGGCGGCGGCCTTGAAGGCCGACTCGTCAGGCGCGACGAACTTGCCGGCGGCGTTCTGCATCATCGCGTAGGTCATCTTGTTCTGCTTGACGTACGCGTACTCGACGTAGCCGATCGAATTGGGCAGGCGTGCGACGAAGGCGGCGACGCCCTCGTTGCCCTTGCCGCCCGCGCCGGTGGGCCAGTTCACTGCCGTGCCCTCGCCGACCTTGGTCTTCCATTCCGGGTTCATCTTGCTCAGGTAATTGGTGAAGATGAAGGTCGTGCCCGACCCATCGGCCCGGCGCACCGGCGAAATGACCGCGTCCGGCAGGTTCAGGCCGGCGTTCAGCGCCTTGATCGCGGGATCGCTCCACTTCGTGATCTTGCCCAGGTAGATGTCACCCAGCACCTTGCCATCGAGCTTGAGCTGGCCGGGAGCGATGCCCTTGACGTTGATCACCGGAATCACGCCGCCGATGACGGTCGGGAACTGCAGCTGGTTCTTCCTGGCGAGTTCTTCGTCCTTCAGCGGCATGTCGGAGGCACCGAAATCGACGGTCTTGCTATCGATCTGCTTGATGCCGGCACCGGAGCCGACCGCCTGGTAGTTGATCCTGACACCGGTCGCCTTGTTGTAGTCGGAGGCCCACTTCGAGTACAGGGGCGCCGGAAAGCTGGCGCCCGCGCCTGTCACTTCCTGCGCGCCGGCGGCTGCGGCAAAGGACAGGGCCGAGAAGCCGGCCAGGGACAGGGCAGCGATGCGAAAAGTCTGGTTCATGAGATCACCTGTGGTTGGGATTGGAACTGCCGCGACTGTACGAAGCTTGTGTGACAGGCAGATGACAGGGCCGTTCCACACCGGCTGGCGGTGCGCGATGCGGGTTGTCATGCAATTGACACGGACGCCCCCTAGCCTCAGCCGGGTCATCAACCTCCGGAGAAAATTCAAATGCTCAATCGTCGCTCCCTCTTCGCCGCCTCCCTGGTGGCCATGCTGGCCGGTTGCGCCACCCCCTCGGCCCCGGTCTCGGTGGCGGACACGCTGGCGCGCGATCCGCAATTGAGCACGCTGAACGGCCTGGTCCAGCAGGCCGGCCTGGCCGACATGCTGCGCGGCGCAGGTCCCTACACGGTGTTCGCGCCGACCAACGAGGCGTTCAGGGCGGTGCCGGCCAACGCGATGGCCGAACTGCAGGACCCTGCGCGCCTGCAAGCGGTGCTGAGCTATCACGTCCTGCCGGCGCGGATGACCGCCTCCGAGATCAAGACCGGCAACGCCAAAACGGCCAACGGCGCCGAGGTCGCACTGGCACGGGCCGGCGACTTCGTCACGGTGGAAGACGCGATGGCGCAGGGCCACGAGGTGATGGCCAGCAACGGCGTGGTCTATTCCATCGACCGCGTCCTGATGCCGCCGCGGCGCTGAACGGGACGGTCCGTTTTGACCAACGCATTCCGCGGGCCGGGCCGCAGGCTGGCCCTGCAGTCGGCCGCCGCGGCGGTCCTCGCCACCAC
>JAQGMT010000480.1 GCA_028292185.1 Ramlibacter sp.
GGCAGCCACTGCGATGGACTTGGCGGAGAAGAGGCGTTTCATGGAAGGCTCCTTGTTTGAAAGTGATTCCATGATGCGCGGCCACCGCTGAACGATAACTGAACGGAATGCAAAGTTATATGAAGCGTTTTTCAGGCCGCCGGGAGCAGAATTTCCACCTGCGCACCGCCGAGCTTGCTGCGTGACAAAATCAGCTGGCCTTCGTGGCTGGCCACCAGGTCGTTCACCACCGCGAGGCCCACACCGTGCCCCGGCACCTGTTCGTCGGCGCGCACGTGCAACTGCAGGATCGATTGCGTGTCGCTGAAGCCGGGGCCGTCGTCCTCGATTCGAATGCGCAGCCCGGCGCTGTCGCGCCACAACTTCACCGCGATCCGCCGCTTCGCCCACTTCGCCGCGTTGTCCAGCAGGTTGCCGAGCATCTCGAACGCATCGCCTTCGTCGATGCGCCAGCGCAGGTCCGCCGCGCAGTCGAACTCGAACGCAAGCCCCTTGTCGGCGTACACCTTGGCCAGCGAATCGCGAATGCGATGGAGCACCGGCGCAAGCGGCAGGTACGGCGCAAACCGGGCCGCGCCGCTGGCCGCCGCGCGCGTCAGCTGGTGCTGCACGATCTGGTCCATGCGGCTGACCTGCTGCGACACCGCGCCGGGCAGTTGCGCCGGCTCCGCCAACGCGTTGCGCAGCACCGCCAGCGGAGTCTTCAAACTGTGCGCCAGGTAACTCAGCGCTTCCTTGTAGCGCGTCTGGCGCACCCGCTCCTGCTTGATCAGCGTGTTGAGGTTGCCGGTCATGGCGCGAATCTCGCGCGGATAGTGCCCTTGCACCTCGGTCTGCTCGCCGTGCTCGATGCGTGCGATTTCGTCGGCCACCCGGTGCAGCGGCGCGAGGCCCCATTGCAGCAGCAAGGTCTGCGACAGCAGCAGCAACAGCCCTGCCCCGCCCAGCCAGCTCCACAGGGTGCGCTGGAAGGCCTTGAGTTCGCGGTCGAACTCCGACTTCTGTTCCAGCACCGACAAGGCCAGCGGCACTTCGACTTTCGGGCCGGCCCAACGCACGCCGTAAGCCACCGCCAAGTACGCGCCGCGGGCGCCCGCCAGCGTTTCGTACTTCCACTCGCCCACAGCCAGGTTGCGCTCGAACGGTGGATCGATGCCGACGGCGGAGCCCGAGCGCCATTCGTCCTTGCGATTGACGTTCAGGATGCTGGCGTACAGGCCGGAACCGGGCAGCGACAGCCGCGGCTCGGCCAAGGCCGCCGGCATCACCAGCGCGCCGTTCTCGTCGATGTCAGCCCCCGCCAGCAGCAGGTAGATCGTGCCTTGCAGGCGTGCGTAATGCGCCGCGAGCACGCTGTCGGTGTGCGCGCGCTGCACCGCCAGCCCCGCCACCGCGATGAAGGCCATCAGCACGACGGCCGCGCCGAGCACCAGCCGTGTGCGGATGGAGACGTCGATCCTCATTCGAGCGTAAAACGGTAGCCGCGCCCGCGCAGCGTCTCGATGGGCGCGAGCGTGCCCTCGGGGTCCAGCTTGCGGCGCAAGCGTCCGATCAGCACTTCCAGCACGTTGCTGTCGCGGTCCTCGTCGTGCGGATACAGGTAGTCGGCGAGTTCCTGTTTGCTCACCACCCGCGCGCGTTCGCGCACCAGGAACTCCAGCAGGCGGTACTCGAAGGCGGTGAGCTCCATCGCCTCGCCGTCCAGGCGCACGGCTTGCGCCGAGAAGTCGATGCTCAAGGGGCCGAAGGTCATCACGTCGGACGCGGCCTTGAGCGAGCGGCGCAGCAAGGCCTTCACGCGCGCGGCGAGTTCCGGATATTCGAAGGGTTTGACCAGGTAATCGTCGGCGCCGGCTTCCAGGCCCACCACCTTGTCCTGCCAGGTGCCGCGCGCGGTGAGGATCAGGATCGGCATCGTGCGGCCGTCGGCGCGCAGGCGCTGCACCACCGTGAGGCCATTGAGCTTGGGAAGACCCAGATCGACAATCGCCAGATCGACCGGATACTCGCGCGCCTGGAACAGGCCGTCCTCGCCGTCCTGGGCCTGGTCGACGCGGTAGCCGTCGCCTTCCAGCTGGCGCGCCAGCCCCAGGCGAAGCGCGGCGTCATCCTCGATCAGCAGCAGGCGCATCGGAGAGGTTGGCCCGGCCCGCGCGTCTAGCGCCGGCGTCCGTAACGGTCGCCGGACTCGGAGCCCCCACCGGAGCCCGGTCCAGAACGCGAATCAGACCGAGAGTCCGAGCCTGAGCCCGAGCCGGCGTCCATGACGATCACTCGCACTTCGCCTTGCGGCGTGACCACCTTCACCCGCCAGGCCGCGCGGCCTTGCGAGTCGGTCTTGTCCACCGACAGCACCCGCCCGCCGCTGGCCCGTTGCGCGGCGGCCGCCGCCTCGTCGCGGCTCATGTCGGCCCAGGCGACGCTGGCCACCAGCAATAGCGCGGCGCAGACGGTTTTGAGAGGTGCTTTCATGGATGAACGCCGCAACGTGCGGCCATGGTACTACCGGACGACCGGTTCGACCGACACGCGCACCTGCAGGTTGGGGCCTGGGCTCTCGCGCATGAAGGTGGAGTATTGCTGGCCGTGCCAGTCGTAGTGCACGCGGTAGCCGGTGAGGCGCGCCTGAACTTCGGTGACGGTGCGGCAGTTGGTCACTTCGCGCGGGACCACTTCGTATTGCTGCGGCTGGTTGCCGGCGAGCTGGTTGCCGGTGAGCGCGCCCACCACGGCGCCCGCGGCGGTGGCGGCTTCGCGGCCATGGCCCCGGCCGACCTGGTTGCCCAGCAAGCCGCCCACGACCCCGCCGACCACCGCGCCGCCGTAGTTCGGGCCGCCGCCGACCGGCCGCTGCTCATTGACCACCTGGGTGCTGCACTCCTGGCGCGGCGCCGCGACGTTCTCGTATTGCGGCTCCACGCCGCGCACGCGCGCGTTGTCGATGAAAGTCTCGGCATGGGCGGCGATGGCCCCGGTGGCAAGCAGGCAGACAAGTGCGAATCGTTTCATTCGAGAACCCCTTTGGTTGGTATGGCGCTATTTTCCAGCGCCTGCCTGAACGCAGGCTGAACCAAACGCAACAGCTGGTGATCGGTTTACCTGGGCACGAAGTCCTTCTTGGCCAGGCTGTACTTGCGGGTGCCCAGCAATCCGGCGGCGGTGGATTTCCTGATCTCGCTGCGCAAGGTGAGCAAGCGCGGGTGGTATTCGGGCTCGCCGATCTGCAGCAGCGCGTCCAGCGGCTTGGGGCTGGCCAGCGCCACCACGATGGCTGCGCTGTCGGCGCGCCCCTGGTGCCGGATATCAGCCACCATCAGGCACACCGCATCGTCCACGCCGTCAAGCTTGTACCGCTTGGCATAGGACAGCATCGCCTGCTGAAAGTTGGCCACGCCGCACTCGATCTGCACCCGCCGGTGCTCCGGGTCGTTCTGCGCCCAATGCACGAACTTCGCGGCCTGGATCACCTCGGTGTCCTCCACTTCGGCGGCGCTGGGGTTGAGGTAATCCATCAAACCTTCCGTGGAGTCGTCCGACTCCAGCGGCAGCGGCGCAACGCCCACGTCCTTGACGCGGCAGATGCGGCCGTTCACCAGATCGAGATCGGGAAAGTATTCCGGCGCCAGCGGCAGCTTCAGCAACGCGCGCAGATACCGGACGAAATCGCCGTTGGGCACATGCGCGGCGAACTGCAGGAAGGCGAAGGTGAAACGCGCCCTGTCATACGTGTTGAGGGTGTGGAACAAGCCGCCCTCCGCGGCCGCGGTGGGCTGCAGGAAGTCGGCCCAGAATCCGTGGGCCGCGCGAAACTCCGCCGGATCGTAGCGCTGCGCCGCGGTGCCCGATAGATTTCGCAGCCCTTTCAATCCCTGGTACGGCACGCGCGTGCCAATGAGGAAACGCTTGCCGTCGATGCGGC
>JAQGMT010000483.1 GCA_028292185.1 Ramlibacter sp.
CGAGATCGGCGCCCACTCGATCAGCATGGCCGCCGCTGCGGTGCGCCTGGCCGGCCAGTTGTTCGAGGACCTCGGCAAGATTCGCGTGCTGTTCGTCGGCGCCGGCGAAATGATCGAACTGGCGGCCACCCATTTCGCCGCCCACAAGCCCAAAGGGATGGCCATCGCCAATCGCACGCTCGAGCGTGGCGAGCGGCTTGCTTCGCGGTTTGGCTGCGAGGTGATGCGGCTGGCCGACCTGCCCAACCGCTTGCATGAGTTCGACGCGATCGTCAGTTGCACCGCCAGCACCTTGCCCATCATCGGGCTGGGCGCCGTCGAACGGGCGTTGAAGGCCCGCAAGCGCCGGCCCATGTTCATGGTCGACCTCGCCGTGCCGCGCGACATCGAGCCGGAAGTGAAAGCGCTGGAGGATGTGTACCTCTATACCGTGGACGACCTCGCGGCCGTGGTGCAGGCTGGGCAGGCCAACCGCCAGGCCGCGGTGGCGCAAGCCGAAGTCATCATCGATGCCGGGGTGCAAAGCTTCCTGCACTGGATGGACCAGCGCGGCAGCGTGCCCTTGATCGTGCAACTGAATGCGCAGGCGGACGAGTGGCGAGCCGCCGAACTCGCGCGGGCGCGCAAGCTCCTCGCCAAGGGCGAGAACGTGGACGCCGTGCTGGAAGCGCTGTCCAAGGGCCTGACGCAAAAGATGCTGCACGGCGCCATGGCCGAACTGCATGCCGGCGACGCCGCGGCCCGCGAGCGCGCGAGCGCCGCCATCCGTCACTTCTTCCTGCGCAAAGAGCGTTAGCTGCGCTCCCTGCTGCGCCGCGCCTGCTAGCGTGCCGGCCGCCTGCCCCGGACCTTGTCCGGCAAGCACAATCCGCCTTTCGATGCATCAACGCCGGATCGAGTCCGGCATGACACACTCCTCCCCGCCCCATGAAAGATTTTCTCCGCCAGCAATTAGAGCGCTATCCGATCCGCTTGAATGAACTGGATTTTTTCCTGCAGCAGCCCGACGTGGTGCAGGACATGGAGCGCTATCGCGCACTGACTCGCGAACACGCGGAAGTCAGCGAAGTCGCGGGCGTGTTCGAGCGCTTCCTGCAGGCCGAGCGCGGCCTGGCGCAAGCGCGCGCCATGCTCGACGATCCCGAGATGGCGGAAATGGCCAGCGAGGAGATCGCCGGGCTCGAAGCCGAACTGCCAACGCTCGAAGACGAATTGCAACGCCTGCTGCTGCCCAAGGACCCGGACGACGTGCGCAACGCCTTCCTGGAAATCCGCGCCGGCACCGGCGGGGACGAGTCGGCGCTGTTCGCCGGCGACCTGCTGCGGATGTACACGCGTTTCGCCGAGCGCCAGGGCTGGCGCTGCGAAGTGGTGAGCGAGAGCCTGGGGGAAGTCGGCGGCTACAAGGAAGTCGTGATTCGCGTCGCCGGCGGGAATTCGGGGGCGGACGCAGGTGTCGGTATCTACGGCAAGCTCAAGTTCGAGTCGGGCGGACATCGCGTGCAGCGCGTGCCCGCCACCGAAACGCAGGGCCGCATCCACACCAGCGCCTGCACCGTCGCCGCGTTGCCCGAGCCGGACGAGGCGCAAGCCGTGCAGATCAACCCGGCCGATCTGCGCATAGACACCTACCGCGCCAGCGGCGCGGGCGGCCAGCACGTCAACAAGACCGATTCGGCCGTTCGCATCACGCACCTTCCTACCGGCATCGTGGCGGAATGCCAGGACGACCGGTCGCAGCATCGCAACAAGGCCAAAGCGATGCAGGTGCTGGCCGCGCGCATCAAGGAAAAGGAACGCAGCGAGCGCGCAGCCAAGGAAGCGGCAACCCGCAAGGGCCTGATCGGCAGCGGCGACCGCAGCGACCGTATCCGCACCTACAACTTCCCGCAGGGGCGGCTCACCGATCACCGGATCAACCTGACCTTGTACAAGCTGCAATTGATCATGGAAGGCGACCTGGACGAGGTGATCGACGCGTTGCTGCTGGCGCGCAAGGCGGAGCAACTCGAAGAGCTGGAACTCGGCGCGCGATGAACGTCGCGCAAGCATTGGCCGCGGCCTCGGCGCTTGGCCTGGAACGCCTCGATGCACAGCTGTTGCTCTTGCATGCGCTGGGGCGCGGGCCATCCGAGCGTGCCTGGCTGCTGGCGCACGACAGCGACGCGCTGCCGCAAGCATCGCGAGTCGCATTCACGGTGGCCTGTGAGCGCCGCGCCGGCGGCGAACCGGTGGCCTATATCGTCGGGCACAAGGAATTCTTCGGCCTGGATCTGCAGGTGGATTCACGGGTACTGGTGCCGCGGCCGGACACCGAAACGCTGGTGGAGTGGGCGCTGGAAGTGGCTGGCCATCGGGCGCAGGTGATCGACCTGGGAACCGGCAGTGGCGCCATCGCGCTGGCCATCAAGAACCAGCTTCCGGGCGCCAGCGTCGAAGCGGTGGACGCGAGTGCGGATGCGCTGCACGTTGCCAGCGTCAATGCGAAGAGGCTCGGCCTGGAAGTGGAATTCAGGCAGGCGTCCTGGCTCAGCGGGAGCGAGGCCCGCTACGACCTCATCGTCAGCAACCCTCCCTACGTCGCCAGCATCGACCCGCATCTGGCGGCGCTGAAACACGAGCCGCTGGAGGCGCTGGCATCCGGCCCTGACGGCCTCAGCGACATTCGGACCATCGTGGCGCAGGCGGCCGGCCGGTTGCGGCGCGGCGGCTGGTTGTTGCTGGAGCATGGCTGGGATCAGGCGCCCGCGGTGCGCAGCCTGCTCGAATCCGCGGGATTCGGCGTGGTGGCCAGCCGGCGCGACCTGGCGGGCATTGAACGCTGCTCCGGCGGGCAATGGCTTGAACTGGGATAATCGGGCCCAATGTGCTGACAGGCAGCCGGCCTGAATGGAGATAGACAATGAGTGACGCTCAACAACGCATCGACCAACTGGTCAAGGGCAGCGACGTGGTCCTGTTCATGAAGGGCGATGCCAATTTCCCGCAGTGCGGCTTTTCCGGCCGCGCCATCCAGATCCTCAAGGCTTGCGGCGTCGACCCCAAGGCCGTGACCACCGTGAACGTGCTGGAAGACGACGTCGTGCGCCAAGGCATCAAGGAATACAGCAACTGGCCCACCATCCCCCAGCTGTACGTGAAAGGCGAATTCATCGGCGGCTCGGACATCATGATGGAGATGTACCAGAGCGGGGAATTGCAGCAAGTGCTGGGCGCTTCACCGCAGTAGCAGTCCTCGCACGAGACTGCTAACACCACAAGGACGCGGCGCTTGCGCCGCGTTTACAGTTTAGGGACGTAGCGCTTATCTGACATCAGCATGCGCTGATGCCCCCACGCCATTGAACTCTGGCACGTCTTATGCTCGAATGAAGATGCATGCCGCCAAGGAGTGTCGATGGAAACACGCAGTCTCGTTCCTCATCAGTCTTCTTCGTTCCAGCTTCCCATAGCGAACGTGCGCAGCGTGTTCCGCACGCACGACGTCGAGCGCAAGCTGGCCAAGCTCCCAGGAAGGGAACACGAAAACCTTCGCACCACTTACGAGCGCATGCTCGAACGCGGCCCCGAGCGTTTCCAGGTCAAACCGAGCGGTATCCCCGACATGGCGCAGCTCTATGAGCAGCTGCCGAACTTCACCGACGCGCTCGACGACGTGCGCCGCCACGTGGCCTTGTCGCAGGACAGCCGCGACGGCCTCGAGGTCACCCCGATGCTGCTGCTCGGCCCACCGGGCATCGGCAAGACCCATTTCGCACGAAAGCTCGCCGACCTGCTCGGCACCGGCATGAGCCTGGTCCCCATGAGTTCCATGACGGCGGGCTGGCTGCTGTCGGGGGCGTCATCACAATGGAAAGGCGCCAAGCCCGGCAAAGTGTTCGACGCGCTGGTGGAAGGCCAGTACGCCAACCCGGTGATCGTGGTGGACGAGATCGACAAGGCCAGCGCGGATGCGCAATACGATCCGCTCGGCGCGATGTACAGCTTGCTCGAGCACGACACCGCCGGAGAGTTCATCGACGAATTCGCCGAAGTCGCCATCGACGCCAGCCAGGTGATCTGGATCATGACCGCCAACGACGAGCGCTGCATCCCCGAGCCGATCATGAACCGCATGAACGTGTTCGAGATCGAGGCGCCGTCGTACGAGGCCGCCCGCCAGATCGCCCGCAACCT
>JAQGMT010000489.1 GCA_028292185.1 Ramlibacter sp.
ACTCGCGGGTTTCCCCGTCGATTTTCCGGATGGCGTCCTCGAGCGTGGTCATGGCTTCGTTCAGGTCCGCGGACTGCGCGTCCAGGAACTGCTTGCGGTCGCGCGCCGTGGTCAACTCCTCCAGCGCAGCCAGATTCACGGCGCCGAGCGCCGCGATTTCGCGATTCAGCCGCTCGATCTCGCCTTGCATGCCCGGCAGGCGCACCTTGCCTTCCTCGATCGACTTTGCAACGGCCTCCAGGTCGGCTTGCGCATCCGCGAGCTGCTGGCTGTATTGCTCGAACCCCAGCCGAGCCGCCTGCTCCTTCAGCTGGAACTCGGTGATGCGCTGGCGCAGCGGCTCGAGTTCGCGCTCAAGTTGCAAGCGGCGCTCGTCGCTGGCCCGCAGCTTCGCCGTGAGGTCGTCGTACTCGCTGCGCTTGGCGCCCAGGCTCTGCTCGCGCTCCAGCTTCAATGCGAGCGCCGTTTGCAATCCCGCCTGCGCGGCCGCATCGGTCAGGCGCGACAGCTCATCGCGCGCGCGCTCGGTTTCCGCCGCGATGGATTCGGCTTGCTGCTGGGCGGTCTCGATCGCCCGCTGCAATTCAGCCTGCCGCGCCTGGACGGACCGTTGCGAGAACTGCGCTTCCTGGGCCTCGCGCTCGAGGTTGCGCTGTTGTTCGCGCCATTGCGCCAAATGACGCTCGGCCTCGATCACCCGATCACCCAGCTGCGCGTGGCGCTCCTGGCTGTCCGCCAATTGCATGTCCAAGGTCTCGAAGCGCGCTTCGCCGCCCGCGCGCCGCTGCTGCAGCTCGGCGAGCAAGGCATCGACCTCGGCGAGGTCGGACGCGATCTGCTCGCTGCGGGCCCGCGTCTGTTCGGCCAACTGCGCCAGGCGCAGCGTCTCGACTTGCAGCTCGTGGGCGCGGCTGCGTGTCTCGGCGGCTTCGCGCCTGGCCGACACCAGTCGCTGCGAAGCTTCCGTGTAGGCCGCTTCGGCGCGAACCAGCGCGGAGCGCGCTTCCTCCGCGATCAGGACTTGCGCGCGCAACTGCTTTTCCAGGTTTTCGATTTCCTGCTGGCGCGCCAGCAGCCCGGCCTGTTCGGAGTCCTGCGCATAGAAGCTGACGCTGTGCGCGCTGACCGCATGGCCGCTCTTGACGTAGATGACCTCACCGGGGCGCAGCTTGTCGCGTGCCGCCAGGGCGTCTTCGAAGCTGGATGCGGTGTACGCGCCCGTCAACCAGTCGGTGAGCAAGGCCTTTTGTCCGGCGTCGTTTAGCCGCAGCAGGTCCGCCAGGCGTGGAAGTGCTGCTGCGGGCTCCGGCGCCGCAGCCTGAGGCGGGCTGTAGAAGGCCAGCTTGGCCGGCGGTGCGTCGTTGCCGAAGGCGCGCACCATGTCCAGCCGCGACACCTCCAGGGAATTCATCCGCTCCCTCAATGCCGATTCGAGCGCGTTCTCCCAACCCTGTTCGATGTGAATGCGGCTCCACAGGCCCTGCAGGCCGTCGAGGCCGTGCTTGGCCAGCCAAGGCTTGAGCTTGCCGTCGGTCTTGACCTTTTCCTGCAAGGCCTTGAGGGCTTCCATTCGCGCTGAGAGGTCGGCCCGTTTGTGGCTTTCGGTATTGACGGACTGCTGGCAGCCGCGGCGCTGCTCGTCCAGTTGCGGCACTTGCTCCTGTAATTCGTGCAGTCGTGCATCTGCAGCCTCTGCCGCGGACTGCGTCGCCGCGAGCTGGGCCTGCAAGTTGGTCAGCCGCACCTCGTCCGGGGCAGCCAGCGCATTGCGATCGGCGAGCAGACGTTCGCGGCGCTGGGTCAGCTGGCGCGATTGCTCTTCGATATTGCGCTGGTCGGCGGCGAGCACCTGGATCTGCTGCTGAACCTCGCCCACCTTGCCGCGCTGTTCGTTCGCCGTCGTCTGGGCTTGCCGCAATGCCTCCTCGATGCCGGGCAACTGCCGCGCCTGCTCCTCGAGCCGCGCCGCCAGCAGCTTCGCGTTCTCATCGGCACGCGCTTCCTGGGTAGCCAGGGCCTGGAGTTCGCCAACTGCCTCCTCTTTGCGTGCCGCCCACTGCGCGGCCTGTTCCTTCAACTGCGCCAGACGCTGCTCGACCCGCTGCCGGCCTTCCACCACGAACCGGATCTCCGCCTCCAGGCGGCCGACTTCGGCGCTGGCTTCGTAAAGCTGGCCCTGTGCCTGGTTCACCTGGTCGCCGGCGGCATAGTGCGCCTGGCGAATCGTCTCGAGATCGCTCTCGATGTGGCGCAGGTCGGCCACGCGCGACTCAAGATCGTTGATCGATTTTTCGGCGTCGGCTTTGACCTTGGCCTGATCGGCTTCGCTCTCCGCGCGCTTCAGGAACCACTGCTGGTGCTGCTTGAGCGTGACATCCGACTGCAGCGTGTTGTACAGCTGTGCGACTTCGGCTTGCTTCTCCAGCTTGTCGAGGTTGGAATTGAGCTCGCGCAGGATGTCTTCGACGCGCGTGAGGTTTTCGCGCGTATCGGACAACCGGCTCTCGGTTTCTCGCCGGCGCTCCTTGTATTTGGAGACGCCCGCCGCTTCCTCGAGGAACAGGCGCAGCTCCTCGGGCTTGGACTCGATGATGCGGCTGATCGTGCCCTGGCCGATGATGGCGTAGGCGCGCGGACCCAGGCCCGTGCCCAGAAACACGTCCTGCACGTCGCGCCGGCGCACCGGCTGGTTGTTGATGTAGTAGCTGGATGTGCCGTCACGCGTCAGCACGCGCTTCACCGCGATCTCGGCGAACTGCGCCCACTGGCCGCCGGCCCGATGGTCGGCGTTATCGAACACCAGCTCCACCGAGGAGCGCGAGGCGGGCTTGCGGGTGTTGGTGCCGTTGAAGATCACGTCCTGCATGGACTCGCCGCGCAGTTCGCTGGCGCGCGATTCGCCCAGCACCCAGCGCACGGCGTCCATGATGTTCGATTTGCCGCAGCCGTTGGGTCCCACCACACCGACCAGCTGGCCGGGCAACATGAAGTTGGTGGGCTCGGCGAAGGACTTGAAGCCCGATAACTTGATGGAATTGAGACGCACGGCCCTGCTCGATGATGCTTGGAATCTGGCTGGATGAGCGCCGGTTCGGCCCCGGCGGCGTGCAGGGATGATAAAACAAGCGATGGCAGGCAAAGTCCGCATCGGCGTTTCCGGCTGGCGCTACACGCCCTGGCGCGGCAACTTCTACCCCAAGGGCTTGCAACAGGCCCGTGAACTCGCTTACGCGGCAAGCGTTTTCCCCTCCATCGAGCTCAATGGCTCGTTCTATTCCCTCCAGCGCCCTTCCAGCTATGCGATGTGGGCGCAGCAGACGCCGCCGGCGTTCGTCTTCGCCGTGAAGGGCAGCCGCTACATCACGCACATGCTCAAGCTGCGAAATGTGGAGGCCGCGATGGCCAATTTCTTCGCGTCAGGGCTGTTCGAACTCGGTCAGAAGCTCGGTCCCATCCTGTGGCAATTCCCACCCAACATGGGATTCCATGCCGACGTTTTCGAGGCATTCTTCCGGCTGTTGCCACGCACCACCGCGTCGGCCGCACAACTGGCGCAGCACCGCGATGAGCGCCTGAAGGGCCGCGAATCGCTGGAACCGCCGGCCAATCGGCGCCTGCGCCATGCGGTCGAAGTGCGCCATTCGAGCTTCGTCGATCCCGCATTCATCGCCCTGCTGCGTAAATACCGGATCGCCTGGGTGGTCGCCGATACGCCCAGGCCCTGGCCCTTGTTCGAAGACGTCACCGCGGACTTCATCTACATGCGGCTGCATGGCGCGACCGAGTTGTACAACAGCCGCTACACCAGCAAGGAACTCGAGCGCTGGGCCGCCTGCATCCGGGGCTGGCGGGAAGGCGCTCAACCCGCTGATGCGCGCTTGATTTCCAGCGAGCCGCCGCCACCGCGCAGCGCGCGCGACGTCTACTGCTATTTCGATAACACCGACAAGCTGCATGCGCCGGACAACGCGCGCGAGCTAATGGAGAAGCTGGTGTCGCG
>JAQGMT010000022.1 GCA_028292185.1 Ramlibacter sp.
GCGTTCCTCGCGCCCACCACCTTGCTGGCCGAACAGCACTACCAGACGCTGGTCGATCGATTTTCCAAATGGCCGGTGAAGGTGGCCGAGGTTTCGCGGTTTCGCTCCGGCAAGGAAGTGAGCGCCACGCTCAAGGGCCTGGCCGACGGCAGCGTGGACATCGTGGTCGGCACGCACAAGCTGCTGTCGGAAACCACCAAGTTCAAGAACCTCGGCTTGCTCATCATCGACGAGGAGCATCGCTTCGGCGTTCGGCACAAGGAGGCCATGAAGGCCATGCGCGCCGAAGTCGACGTGCTCACCCTCACCGCCACGCCGATTCCGCGCACGCTCGGCATGGCGCTGGAAGGCTTGCGCGACCTCTCCGTGATCGCCACGGCGCCGCAACGCCGGCTGGCGATCAAGACCTTCGTGCGTGACGAAGGCAACGGCGTGATCCGCGAAGCCGTGCTGCGCGAATTGAAGCGCGGCGGCCAGGTGTACTTCCTGCACAACGAAGTGGAAACCATCCAGAACCGGCGCGAGCGGTTGGAACAGCTGTTGCCCGAAGCGCGGATTGCGGTCGCCCACGGCCAGATGCCGGAGCGCGACCTCGAACGCGTGATGCGCGACTTCGTGGCCCAGCGCTACAACCTGCTGCTGTGTTCGACGATCATCGAGACCGGCATCGACGTGCCGACGGCCAACACGATCGTCATAAGCCGTGCCGACAAATTCGGTCTGGCGCAATTGCATCAATTGCGCGGGCGGGTCGGCCGCAGCCATCACCAGGCTTACGCGTACCTGATGGTGCCGGACACGCACAGCCTGACGCGCAACGCCTCGCAGAGGTTGGACGCCATCCAGCAGATGGAAGAACTGGGTTCGGGCTTCTACCTGGCCATGCATGACCTGGAGATTCGCGGCGCGGGCGAAGTCCTGGGCGAGAACCAGAGCGGGAACATGCTCGAGGTTGGATTCCAGCTGTACAACGAGATGCTGGCGGAAGCGGTTCGCTCCCTCAAGGCCGGCAAGGAACCCGACCTGCTGGCGCCGCTCTCGGTCACCACCGACATCAACCTGCATTCACCCGCGCTCCTGCCGGACAGCTATTGCGGCGACGTGCACCTGCGCCTGTCTTTCTACAAGCGGCTGGCGACGGCGAAGAACAACGATCACATCGATGCGCTGCTCGAAGAGATCGTCGACCGCTTCGGCAAGCTGCCGCCGCAGGCGCAGACGCTGATCGACGTGCATCGACTGCGCGTGCTCGCGCGTCCTTACGGTGTGGTGAAGGTGGATGCGGCGCCGGGCGTGATCCACATCACCTTCAAACCGAACGCCCCGGTCGAGCCTGCGCGCATCATCGAGCTGGTGCAAAAGAACCGGCACATCAAACTCGCGGGCAACGAAAAACTGCGCATCGAGCGCGCTCTGCAAGACCCCAAGGATCGCGCGCAGGTGGTGCGAGACGTGCTCAAAGCGTTGGGACAACCGAAGGTTGCAGTTGCGGCCTGACGCAAGTGCGAAAATGCGGGTATGTCTATTCCCGCTTATGAATTCGCGCCCGGCATCGTTGTCCAGGGCTTCACACCACCGCTCGCGCTCAAGGACTTCAAGCTGATCGGCTTCGATATGGACTCGACGCTCATCAACATCGAGTGCGTCGACGAGATCGCGGCCGCCGCCGGCAAGAAGGACGAAGTCGCCGCCATCACCGACGCCGCGATGCGCGGCGAAATTTCCGACTACAAGGAAAGCCTGCGCCAGCGCGTCGCGCTGCTCAAAGGCGTGCCCGTCAAGGCCCTGGAAGATGTGTATTCGCAGCGCCTGCAGCTCAACCCTGGCGCGAGCGAACTCGTGACGGCGTGCAAGGCAGCGGGCCTGAAGGTGCTGCTGGTCTCCGGTGGTTTCACTTTCTTCACCGATCGCGTTCGCGAACGCCTGGACGTCGACTTCGCGCGCTCGAATGTGCTTGAGATCGCCGCCGGCAAGCTCACCGGACGCATGGTGGACCAGCCCTGGGGCGACATCTGCGACGGTGTGGAGAAGCGCAAGACGCTGCTGGAGACCTGCGCCTGGCTGGGCATCACGCCGAAGAAAGCGATTGCGGTGGGCGATGGGGCCAACGACCTGCCGATGATGGCCGAGGCCGGCCTGTCTGTGGCGTACCACGCCAAGCCGAAGGTGCGCGAGCAGGCGATGGTCGCGATCAACGAAGGCGGGCTGGACCGCCTGCTGGAAGTGGTCAGCTAAGGGTCAAGCTGCCAGCACCTGGGGCCGTCCGGCCTCGACGACGAAGCTTCGCAGCGTCGAGATCTTCGTGTCGCGGCGGGTCACGTCGTCCACCACGCGCAGCGTGGTGGTCAGGCGGCTGGGTGTGAACTCCACCACGCCATAGCCCTTGCCTTCCGAGTCGGCGAACACGAAGTGCGGATTGCCCGCCACCCGTTCGGCGATGTTCTTGTTGCCGGCCGAGCGCGACGTGATGCTGGTGCCGCAGAACTCCACGCCGAGCGTGGCGCTGTCGGGCCGGCTGTAATCCGCCTTCACGTGCCCGACCCAGTTCTCGTGCACGTCGCCGCCCAGCAGCACGGGGTTGGCGACTTTGTGGCGCTGCAAGGATTGGGTCAAGCGGCTGCGCGCGGCCGTGTAGCCGTCCCAGCCGTCATTCCAGAAAACGTTGCCAGCCGCTGCCTTGAACGCACGTGGGCCAAACAAGGTCTGCTGGCCCAGCACCGTCCAGCCACCGCCTGATGTCGCGAAAGCGGCATCCAGCCATTGCTCCTGCGCGGCGCCCAGCAGCGTGCGCGCCGGATCGTTCCAGGCCGGGCAAGCCGCCGGATTGACGTTGCTCGATCCCAGCTTGCCCTCGGGATTGCAGACTTGCGCATCGCGATACTGCCGGTCATCGAGCATCACGATGTTGGCCAGGCGCCCGAAGCGCTGCTGCGCATACAAACGGTATTCGGCGCCGGACGCGACCCCTGCGAGCGCCTTGGTCAGGACCGATGCGCGCACCGGCATGTGTTCGTAGAACGCCTGGTAAGCGGCGGCGCGACGCGCAGGAAAGTCGGCGACCGACGGGCCGCTGTTCCCGCCCACCGTGCCGGCGTAATCGTTCTGCACTTCGTGATCGTCCCAGGTCACGAGCCACGGACAGGCGGCGTGCATCGCCTGCAACTCGGGCTCCCCGCGATGCAAGGCGTAGCGCTGGCGATAGTCGTCCAGCGTCAGCACCCAGCCGCCGGGAGGAACGCGAACGGCCTTGGCCGCATCGGGATACTCGTAGATGTAGTCACCCAGGAACAGCACCGCGTCCAGGTTCTCTTCGCGCATGTGGCGCCAGGCGCTGAAATAGCCGTGATCCCAGCGCTGGCAGGACGCGTAGGCCAGGCGCAGTTTTTGGGCCGGCGCATCGGGGGCCGGAAAGGTGCGCGTGCGACCCGTCGCGCTCACGGCGTCTGCCACCATGAAGCGATAGAAGTACCAGCGATCGGGCTGCAGGCCCGCCACTTCCACGTGGACCGAGTGTGCGAGTTCGGCCAGCGCCTGCGCCTGGCCGCTTTGCGCGATGCGAGCGAATTGCTCGTCGTGCGCGATTTCCCAGCGCACCGTGACGGGATCCTTGCCGAGGAGCTGCGATGCACCGGGCGCGATCAAGCGGGTCCACAGAACGATCGATTCGTGAGTCGGCGAGCCGCTGGCGACACCCAAGCTGAAAGGGTTGCCCGCGGTCCGCGGCTGGCTCCAGGCACTGCGCGGCAGCCACAAGGTGCCGGCGCTCGCAGCCGCAAGCTGCAGCAGCCTGCGTCGATCCACCGAGGCGTCGTGCGTCATGCGGCGCACTATAGCAAGCTCAGCTGACAGCAGCAGCCAAACCGCCGGCGGCGCTCGCGCGCGCCGCTTCCGCCTCGGCGCGCAACCACGTCACGAAGTCCTGCGCATCGGCATTGTGCGAGCCGCGCTCGCTCACCATCACGTAGTAGCCACGCTGCGAAGCCACACTGCTGCCGAAGGGCGCGACCAGCTGCCCGCTTTGCATCAGCTGCGCCATCAGCGGCAGACGTCCGATGGCCACCCCCTGCCCTGCCACCGCGGCGGCGATGGCGTCGGCGTACTGGGTGAAGCGAAGCGTGTTCTTCATCCGCAACTCCGCCAGGCCCATCACGCGGATCCACGGCTCCCAATCGACGGTAAGCGCCATGCCCTGGGGCATGTCCACGGCCAGCAGCGTGTGGTGCACCAGGTCGGCGGGCTGCTTCAGGGGATGCGGACGGCTGCTCAGAAGGCGCGGCGCACACACCGGCAGCACGGACTCCTCGAACAGCGAAGGACCCTGGCCGTCGCGGTTCGGGCAGAAGCGGATCGCCAGGTCCACCTGGCTGCGCTCCAGATCGAGCATCTCCATCGTCGCCGACATGCGCACGTCCACCGCGGGATGGCTGGCGGTGAATCGCGCCAGCCGCGGAATCAGCCACAGCGACGCGAAGCCCGGCGTGCACGTCATCGACACCTGGCGCAGTGCCGAGGTCGCGCGCAAGCGCGATGTCACATCGCGCAGGCGTTCCAGGCAGTCGACCACCGTGCGTTGGAGCAAGCGCCCCGGTTCGGTGAGTTCAAGCGCGCGGTGGTGGCGACGAAAGAGCGTGACGCCCAGGCTGGCCTCCACTTGCTGGATCTGGCGGCTCACCGCCGATTGCGTGAGGAACAACTCCTGCGCGGCGCGCGTGAAGCTCAGATGCCGCGCCGCCGACTCGAAGCTGCGCAACAGGTCCAGCGGAGGCAGTTCCGAACGCGCCGCCAGGGGCCGGGCCGGCAAGGCTTTGACATTCTCTGAGCGCATGCGTCCATTCCAAATCAACGTTTGAATGCTCCGGGCCGCCTCAGTATATTCATTCCATTCGAGAATGCAAAAGGACCGGCCATGAACACCCGCACCCAGACCCTTCCGCGCGACCTGCGACTGGAACGCAAGGCGCTGTACAGCCTGCCGGACGCCAGCGGCCTGGCGGTGACCTGCGATGAAGGCGTCGTGTGGCTGACCGTCGATGGCGACCCGCGCGACTTCGTGGTGGAACCCGGCCAGACTTTCGAGACGCAGGATCATGGGCGCGTGCTGATCTATGCATTCGCGCCCTCGCGGATCAGCATCGCCGATGCGGCGCCGGCACCCACTGCGGCGCGGCGCCACGCAACGCGGTTCACCTCCCGGCTAAGCGCCGCCGGCCACGCTTGAGTAAGTGGGACCGCCGCTTCGCCGCCGGTTGCCGCGCACGCGGTACAAGAGGAAGGCGACGATGGTCACATTGAGCAGGTTCCAGGCGATGCCATTGAGGAAGGCGGCGCGGTAGGAGCCGGTGAGGTCGAACACGGCGCCCGACATCCACCCGCCCAGGGCCATGCCGAACAGCGTGGCCATCAACACGGTGCCCACGCGCGCCCCCGCCTCCTTCGGTGAGAAATGTTCGCGCACGATCAGTGCGTACGCCGGCACGATGCCACCCTGGAACAGCCCGAACAGGCCGGCCACGACGTAGAGTGACACCAAGCCGGTGAACGACAGGAACAGCAGCAGCGCGATGCCTTGCAGCACGGAGCCGAGCAGCAAGGTGCGCAGCCCGCCGATGCGATCCGAGACCACGCCGGAGATCAAGCGGCTCACCACGCCCAGGCCCAGCATCAAGGACAGCATCTCCGCGCCGCGCGCGGCGCCGAAGCCGAGGTCGCCGCAATAAGCCACGATGTGAACCTGCGGCATCGACATCGCAACGCAGCACGACACACCGGCCACGCACAGCAAGGCCTGCACCGCACCGGGCTTCATGCCCATCGGACGGTTCGACCCCGCGCCGGGAGCGCCTGCGGCGATTCCCGGCATGACGGGTTGCGGCGGCGGCCGCCGCTTCAACACCAGCATCAGCGGCAGGATGGTGAGCATGCAGAAGACGCCCATGCCGATATAGGTCTGCCGCCAGCCGACACTGTCGATGAAGTGCTGCATCACCGGCGGCCAGATCGCGCCGGCCGTGTAGTTGCCGCTCATGCAGATGGCCAGCGCGATACCGCGCCGGCGGCTGAACCACTGCGAGGTGTCGGCCACCAAGGGCGCGAACGTTGCCGACGTTCCGAGCAGGCCGATCAACACGCCTTGCGCCGCGCAGAACAGCCACAAGTTCGGGGCCAGCCCGGCCGCGATGAAACCAGCTCCGAGACCGAGTGCGCCGAGTCCCACCGGGACCAGCACACCGAAGCGGTCCGCCAGGCGGCCCATCAGGATGCCGCCCACGCCGAAACCGATCATCGTCAGTGTGTAGGGAAGTGACGCGTCACCGCGATCGACGCCGAACTCCTGCTGGATGCGCGGCAGCACCACTCCCACCGAGTACATGCCGGAGCCGCCGATGGTCATCAGCACCAGCGACACCGCCAGCCGCCACCACGCGTAAGGCGATTCGATGTCTTTCTCGGACGCGATGGACGGGCTCATCGCTGCCTATTGGACACGAGAACGCATCACGCTTGCCAGACGCCGTAACCGGACGCGCGCAAGGCGATCCCCAGCTCCACTTCGATGGCCACCGCCGCGGCGTACGGCATCGGGTTGTACTTGGCGTACAGCGCCGGCAGCAGGTGAAGCCCGTGATCGCGCACGAAGGTGTTGGCCTGGATGCCGGCCTTGTGCTTGTCGAAGCGCACGTCCGGGTCCAGCCCGGTCATGCCGATATAGACGAAGGGCTTGCCCAGCTGGTAATCCGGGTTGGCGCGGCGAAAGCGCGCGGCGTTCCACACCTGGTCGGACAGTTCGACCACATAGACGTGGTACTCGCGCGCTCGCCTGGCCATGCGACCGCCTAGCCCCGGGTCCCGGAAGCCGCCTTGGCATACGCCTCGCGCTCGAAGTGGTTGTCCCAGTAGGGACGGCGACCGCGCGCGAGTTGCACCACGCTCGACAGCAGATAGGCCGGCCCGAACAGCGGACCCCATCGCTCGTATTGCCGCACGTGCACCTGCTCGTGTGCCCGCACTGCCTCGAGCGTTGCCGCATCCAGGCCAAGGATCACGTGCCCGAAGGTGATCGCCGCGAAATGAAATCTGCGTCGTCGCGCCAGCAGCCCGAGCCGGCCACCGCCGATTTCGAGCGCGCCTTGCCGCGTTCGCCAGTGCCCGCCCAGGGCGATCACGGGCGCGCCCAGCAGCAGACCCAGCGCGGAATAAGGCGCCGCCCAGGCGCGAAGCAGGATCTTCAGCCACATGATGAGGACGATTTTGCCGCAGTCGGACCAGGACGACAGTGCGGGGGGCGCGGGTCCGACGGCGCACGGCCGAGCCGGCCATTAATGTGACTCGACACTTTCGAAGGACATCCCATGGAACGCGCCGCGCCCCGCCACTTCTCGATGCTGCGGGAATTCCACCTGGCCGACTTCTTTACGCTGGGCAACGCGGCCTGCGGCGTCGGTGCCATGTTGTTCGCGATGCTGTATATGTCCAGCGAACTGGATTTTCATTTCTTCGCGGCGGCGGCGCTCGCCCCCGCGGCGTTCATCTTCGACGTGCTCGATGGCCGCATCGCGCGCGCGCGGCACCAGCATTCCGCGCTGGGCCGGGAACTCGATTCACTGTCGGACGTGATTTCATTCGGGGTGGCGCCGGCGGCGCTCGCCTTCGCCGCGGGCATGCAAGGCGGCTGGGACGCGGCGGCGCTGATTTACTTTGTCTGCTGCGGCGTCAGCCGGCTGGCGCGCTTCAACGTGACCGCCGAATCGATGGCGGGCGCGAGCGGCAAGGTGTCTTATTTCGAGGGCACGCCGATCCCGACCAGCGTGGTGCTCACCGGCGTATTGGCATTCGCGGCCTGGCAGGATCGCCTCGGCGACGCGCTCTATGGCGGCGCCTTCAGCCTTGGGCCGTGGGTCCTGCATCCACTGGCGCTGCTGTTCGTGCTGTCCGGCAGCTTGATGATCAGCAAGACGCTGCACATCCCCAAGTTCTAGGCCGAAGCTTCCGCGCGATGCGCTTGTTCCTTGCGTTGTGGCCCGACGCCGGCACCCGCGCGGCGATCGCTGGGTGGCAACAGGCGTGGTCCTGGCCTGCCGCGGCCGCGCCGGTCGCGCCAGAGCGCCTGCACATCACGCTGCACTTCATCGGCAACGTCGCGCGCGAGCGCTTGCCGCAGCTCGTACCGGGCCTGCAGCTCGCGTTCGAGCCCTTCGAGTTCATCCTGGATCGGGCAGCGGTCTGGCCCAACAGCGTGGCCGTGCTGGAAGCGCAGCAACCCCCGCACGCCCTGGGCCAGTTGCACCGCAGGCTGGGCGACTCGTTGCGCAAGCTGGAGCTTCCGGTGGAGAGCCGCCCGTTCCGGCCGCATGTGACGCTGGCTCGGCGCGCACGCGGCGCGGTGCCACCGGCACGAAATGCCGGCGTGCCCTGGCGGGCGGATCACGGCTATGTGCTGGCCGAATCGCTGCCGGGCGGCAGCGGCTACAGCATTCTGGAGCGCTTCGGTGGCGCGTCAGTGCAGCTGTGAGCGCGCCCAGCGGACGATGTCGGCCGCGCCCATCGCACCCGGCTGGCGGGCGACCTCGCGGCCGTTCACGAACAACGCAAGCGTCGGGATGCTGCGGATCTGTAGCCGCGCGCCCAGCTGCTTGGCTTCCTCGGTGTTCACCTTTGCCAGCTGCATGTGCGGCTCGAGCTGCGCGGCCGCCTGCTCAAAGGCCGGCGCCATCTGGCGGCACGGGCCGCACCACGGCGCCCAGAAGTCCACCAGCACCGGTATCTGGCTGCGCGCGACGTGGCGCTCGAAAGCGGCCTCATCGAGCTGGGCGGGGTGACCGCTGAACAAGGCCTGATGACAACTGCCGCAGTCCGGCGCCTTGCCAAGATCGTCGTGCCGCACGCGGTTGGTGGTGTGGCAGTGCGGGCAGACCACATGCAAGCCCTCGCTCATGATGCTGCTGCCTAGGCGGGTTGGGCCGGCTGGCCCGGCGCGAAACGGCGGGCGCCGTCGATCGCCGTGCGGGCGGCGAGTTCGGCGCCCAGCGCCGCGTCCAGCGGCGAGCGGCACAGGCCCGCATGACGGTAGTTGAGGTTCTCATACAGCTGCGCCGCGGCGGGACATGCCTGGAGCACGCCATCCAGGGTGGCATCGCGGGGAGCGGCTTCGAGTTCAGCGGCCAGGCGGGCCGCCACTGTGCGGTACTGCTCGGCATCGACGGCTTGCGCGCTGCGGTCCAGCCGCTCCAGCATCTGTGCCAGAACGAGCAGGTTCATGTGGGCGGTGACGGGAGTGGTATTCATGTCCAAAAGCTGGGGCCGCCCCCTGCGAATGCAAGGCCCCGTCCCGGCACGCTGCGCGCAGGAGCGCGCCAACGATGCGCTATTGCTTGAGCAGGAACACCATCTTGGTGGACGCCAGCTCCAGCACGTCGCCGTCCGACAGCAGCATCGGGTGGGTGCCGATCGACTGGCCATTGAGCGTCGGCTCGGTGGCCCCGTCCAGGTGGGCCACGTAGTACCCATCGCGGCGGTGCGACACCGCCACCACGGACACGCCGGGCTTGCCGAAGGTGGTCACCGCCTTCACCACCGGCATCTCGAGCCCCGCCGACGAACCATTGAGTACCTGGAACACGCCCCGGGTGCCGACCGGCACGCCCAGTGCGTCGAGTCTCATCGCGGTCGTTTCCGAGAACCCGCTGGGCTGCGCCGACTCGGCCAGGTACTGGATTCGGAAATTGCCGATGGCGACCACTTCGCCGTCGTTCAGCTTCTGCCGCTTGACCATCTTGCCGTTGATGTAGGTGCCGTTGGTGCTGCCCAGGTCCTCGATGAACACGTCGGCCAGGCCGCGCAGCTCGAAGGCGCAGTGATGGCCGCTGACGACCAGGTTGTCCAGCACGAGGTCGTTGTCCGCGCTGCGCCCGAGTGTCGTGCGGTCCTTCTGCAGGTACACGTGCTTGATTTCAACGCCTTCGACGGATGCGATCAGTTGCGGCATGGGCGCATGGTAGTGCCCAGCTCAGCCGTGCGCAAGCTGCAGCGCGGCCAATTCAGGGCACGGTTCCCTCGGTGACGCGGCGGTAGCGCACCTCGCGGCGATGAATGTTGTCCACGCCCACGAACTCCCCAGGCGCCGGAAAACGGACCTCGAAAGTGGCGAACGGAATCACCGGCCTGGCCGGCCGCTCACCGTCGATCTGGGTGTAGTGGCGCTTGAGGTTGGTGCCGTCGAAAATCCAGTCGCCCGAGTGGACGTGCTGGATCACCGCATCGCCGGTTTGAACGGACGCGAGTTCACGGAAGTGGCCGTCGGCGTCCAGCACCAGCACCCGGCGCACCCGCGTCGCGTTCTCCTCGTACTCGCGCAACCAGGTGCCCACCAACCGTTCCTCGGTGCGCCGCTGTGGCGAGTCGTCGGGCGGATTGCCGCAGGCTGCCAGCACGGCACCGGCGGCCAGCCAGGCACAAGCGCTGCGCCGGCCGACGAGCGGCCAGGAGGGAAGATGGCGGGCGTCCCGTGGCATGGACGCACTATGCTATCCATCGCGGTGCCCCGCCGAGAATCGTGAAAGCAGCCCGCTCGCTGTACGGACTCCTCGTGCTGGCTCAGCCGCGCCGGAAGACCGCGTCCGCTGCATCGACCGACGTTCAGGTCCACAATGCCGAAAATGCGAAAGGAACATCGATGGGAACTCGACGCAACACCCTCTTGGGTATGGGCGCGCTAGCCGGGCTGTTTACCGGACTGCGCGGCTTGTTCGCCAGCGGCCCGGCGCAAGCCGCCACGCCGCCGCACGCTTACGAAGTCACGCACAGCGAGGCCGAGTGGCGCAAGCTGCTGTCCAGCGACGCGTTCTACGTGCTGCGCAAAGCCGGCACCGAGCGGCCCTTCTCCAGCCCGCTGGACAAGGAAAAAAGGGCGGGCACTTTCCAATGTGCCGGTTGCGCGCTGCCGCTGTTCTCATCCAAGACCAAGTTCGAAAGCGGAACCGGCTGGCCCAGTTTCTGGCAGCCGCTGGACAAGACGGTGGTCGAGGAGGATGTGGACACCACGCTGGGCATGCGGCGCGTCGAGGTGCTGTGCCATCGCTGCGGCGGGCACTTGGGCCACGTGTTCGAAGACGGCCCCAAACCCACCGGCCTGCGCTATTGCATGAATGGCGTGGCCCTGAAATTCATTCCCGCTTGAGGCGATCATGAAAACTCAATTGCATGGCGGCGCGATCCGCAACAAGGTCCTCGGTGCTATCGGCGTGATCGTCCTGGCCGCGGGCGCTTGGTTGGCCAGCGCATCGGCCGCCGAACGCGCAGTCAAACTTCCGCCGCCGGCAGTGGACCCGGCCGTCACGGCCCAGCAGGAAACCGCGGTGTTCGCCGGCGGCTGCTTCTGGGGCGTGCAAGCGGTGTTCCAGCACACCAAGGGCGTGCTGAACGCCGTGTCCGGCTATGCCGGCGGACAAAAGGAAACCGCGAAATACGAAATCGTCGGCAGCGGCCAGACCGGGCACGCCGAAGCGGTGCAGGTGACCTATGACCCGAAGCAGATCTCGTACGGCAAACTGCTGCAGATTCTCTTCTCGGTGGCGCACGATCCGACCCAGCTGAATTACCAGGGGCCGGACCACGGCACGCAATACCGCTCCGCGATCTTCTATCGCGATGCCAACCAGAAGCAGGTGGCCGAGCGCTACATCGCGCAGCTGGAAGCCGCGCATGCGTTCCCCGGCAAGATCGTTACGCAGCTCACCCCGCTCGCGGGGTTCTATGCGGCCGAGGACTATCACCAGGACTACGCTACCTTGCACCCGAACGCGGGCTACATCGTCGCGTTCGACCTGCCGAAGATCGCCAACCTCAAGACGACCTTGCCCGAGGTGTATCGCGACCAGCCGGTGCTGGTGGCCTCGTCGCGCAAGTAGCGGCTAGTTCCGGCGCTCGCGCAACAGCGGGCTCAACATCCACAGTCCGAGCGCCGGGCCCACGGCGAGCAACGGCAGCACTTGTCCCAGCGGCCAAGCCTGCGCCGCGCGCACGAACAGCTCGATGCTCACCACCGAGATGGCAAAGCCGATGCAATTGGTGAAGGTGAGCACGCTGCCCACCACGGCGGGCGGCGCGTTCTGCGCGGTGAGCGTGGAGAACTGCGGCGAATCACCCGCCACGGTGGCCCCCCATAGCAGCAGCCAGCCGATGAACACGGGGACCGGCGCCTCCAGCATCAAGGGCGACGCGACGCAGCACGCCGCACTGGTCGCCAATTGCACGTAGGCGACCCGCGCGCTGCCCCAGCGGCGCACCATCAGCCCGCCGCCGACACAACCAATGAATCCCGCCCCGATCGCGCAGAACGCAGCGGCACTTACCGCGCTGCCGTTCAGCCGCGTTGCGAGCACCAGCGGCACCAGCACAATGAAGGCGTACAGCTCCCACATGTGGCCGAAGTAGCCGAACACCGAAGCGCGAAGCTTCCGGTCAGTCCAGATCAGACCCAGCGCGGCCGGCGTGATGCGCGCGCCGCGCACGGCCTTCGGATTCGCGGGCACCAGCAGCGCCGTCGCTAGCCCGCCCAAAGCGGCCAACAACGAGACGCCGATGACCACCGCCTGCCAGGGCGCGTGGCCCGGCAACGAACCAAGGTCGCCAGCGCTCTCGCCCGCCAGTGCGCGCAGCCCGTGCGGCAAAGCCGTGCCTAGCACCAGCGCCCCGATCAGCACACCCATGACGGCGCCGAGCTTTTCGCGGTACCAGCTGGCCGCGATTTTCATCCCCACGGGGTAGATGCCGGCAAGCAGGATGCCGACCCCGAAGCGTGACGCAGCCAGCAACCAGAGCTGCCCCTGCGCGAGAAGCATCGACGCATTGACGATTGCACCGAGAAGCGAACACACCAGGAACACGCGCGGCGGCGGGAAACGATCGGCCAACATCAGCAAGGCAAACACCAGCGTGCCGGCCACGAAGCCAAGTTGCACGGCCGAGGTGAGCATCCCGACCGTCGCCACCGGCATGCCCCAGGCCCGGTTCAGGTCCGGCATCACCGCATTGACGGCGAACCACAGCGACGTTCCCGCGAATTGCGACAGCACGATCACGGGCAGGATGCGGCGCGGAACGGCTATGCTCATCGACGCCAGCATACAAGACACACCGCAGCGCTTGCCTTTGCGCCCGGCGCCCACAACTGCCCCCAATGATCCCGTTCTCAGTCCTCGACCTCTCCCCCATCACCGAAGGCAGCGACGCGGCCCAGTCGTTTCGCAATTCCCTCGACCTGGCGCGCCACGCCGAGCAGTGGGGCTTCAATCGCTACTGGCTGGCCGAACATCACGGCATGCCCGGCATCGCCAGCGCCGCGACGTCCGTCCTGATCGGCCATGTGGCCGGTGGCACCAAGACCATTCGGGTCGGCGCCGGCGGGATCATGCTGCCGAACCATTCGCCGCTGGTGATCGCCGAGCAGTTCGGCACGCTGGAGTCTCTCTATCCCGGCCGCATCGACCTGGGCCTGGGCCGCGCGCCGGGGTCGGACCAGGCGACGGCGCGCGCATTACGGCGCAACCTGACGTCCGATGCCGATGAATTTCCGCGCGATGTGGTCGAGCTGATGGACCTCATGTCCGATCAGCCCCGCCAACACATTCGCGCCGTGCCGGGCACGGGGACCAAGGTGCCGGTGTGGATTCTCGGCTCCAGCCTGTTCGGCGCGCAGCTCGCCGCGATGCTGGGCCTGCCGTATGCATTCGCCTCGCACTTCGCCCCGCAACAGCTGATGCAGGCGATCGAGATTTACCGAGAGACGTTCAAGCCGTCCGCCCAACTGGCCAAGCCTTACGTCATGCTGGGCTTCAATGTTTTCGCCGCGGACACCGATGAAGAAGCGCAGGTTCGCGCCACATCGGCGCAGCAGGCCTTCGTCAACCTGCGCAGCGGCCGCCCCGCCAGGCTGCCGCCCCCCTTGCCGGGGTACCGCGACAAGGTGGGACCGGCGGAGCGCGCCCTGCTGGACAGCGTGCTTTCGTGCTCCACCATCGGCTCGCCGGAAACGGTGCGCCGCGGGCTGCAGGATTTCATCGCCCGCACCGGCGCCGACGAATTGATGATCACCTCCCAGATGTTCGATCATTCGGCCCGCCTGCGCTCCTACGAGATCGCCGCCGAAGTTCGTAAGCAATTGGCATAAGCCGCGGGCTCGCCTGCAAACTTTCCCAGGCCGGGCTATGCTGCGCTCCTTTCACGGGAGACACTCATGACGCGTTTGACCGCCCAGGATTTCGACCAGGAACTGCTGATTCTTTTCGATGCTTACGTGCATGGAAACCTGGACCGGCGCGGCTTTCTCTCCCAAGCGCAGAAGTTCGCGAAGGCGGGCGTCACCGCCGCCGGCTTGCTGGCCGCCCTCAGCCCCGATTTCGCCGCCGGCCAGCAGGTGCGCAAGGACGATGCGCGGCTGAAAGCCGACTACGTCACCTATCCTTCACCGGCGGGCAACGGCACCGTCAGGGGCTACCTCGCACGGCCCGCGTCGGCAGGTTCGAACAAGCTGCCCGCGATCCTCGTGGTCCACGAAAACCGCGGCCTCAATCCGCACATCGAAGACATCGCGCGCCGCTTGGCGCTGGACGGCTTCATGGCGTTCGCGCCCGACGCTCTCACGCCGCTTGGCGGCTATCCCGGCGACGAGGACAAGGCGCGCGAAGCGTTCGCCAAACTCGACCAAGGCAAGGCGCAGCAGGATTTCGTGGCCGCGGCGGGCTGGCTGAAAGCGCGGCCCGACGCCACCGGCAAGCTGGGCGTCGTGGGTTTCTGCTACGGCGGCGGCATCGTTCACATCCTCGCAACGCGCCTGCCGGACCTGAACGCCGGCGTGGCGTTCTACGGCAACACGCCCGCGCCCGAAGAAGCGGTCAAGGTCAAGGCGCCGCTGCTGATCAACCAGGCCGACGTCGATGAGCGCATCAACGCAGCTTGGCCCGCCTACGAAGCGGCGCTGAAGGCCGCGGGCGTGAAGTACACGGCGTACCGCTATCCCGGCACGCAGCACGGCTTCAACAACGACACCACGCCCCGCTATGACGCGCCCGCGGCGAAGCTGGCGTGGGAACGGACGGTGGCCTTCTTCAAGACCAACCTGCAAGGCGGCGCAGTGGCCGGGGCGGCAGCGCCTCGCGCGCTGCGAATTCGCGGCACCCTGGAGTCGGTTTCCGACACGAGTGCGACGATGAAGACGCGGCGCGGCGAAATGTTGACGCTGGTGCTTCCCGCCAACATCGCGGTGACCGAGGCCTACACGGTGGAACTCGGCGAGATCAAGGCGGGCAGCTACATCGGCGTGGGCGCGATGCCGATGGCCGATGGTTCGCAGCGCGCGGTGGGCGTGACGGTGTTCCCCGAGAACATGCGCGGCACGTCGGAGGGACATTTCCCCTACGACTACGCGCCCGAAAGCACGATGACGAATGCCACCGTCGCCGACGTGGTCGCTGCGGCCGAGGGCCGCAAGCTGCGCGTGCGCTACAAGGATGGCGAGAAGACCATCGTCATCCCGGCGGGCACGCCCATCGTGAGCTACCGGCCCGGCGATCGCAGTTTGCTGGTGCCGGGCGCGCAGGTGGCGGCGAACGTGAGCGAAATGGACGGCAAGCCGACTGCCGCACGCATCACTGCCGGGCGTAGCGGCGTCGCGCCGAATTAGGCCGGGGCAAACTGGCCGGGTTGCAAACCGGCGGAGTCGCTCGCGCTGCCTCGCGCGGGTAATCCTCGCGGCAAAGCCGGGGCCGGGCAGACTGCCGTGCATCCCTCTTGGCGGTCTCCGCTGCGCTCGACTTCCCTGCGTTGGTCCGATTTCCTGGCCTGTCGCAGAACTCGCTGCGCGCCCCGAAGGGCGCTCCGCTCAAACAACTGCGACAAGTCAGAGCACGAAGCGCGCTAAAGCGCGCGG
>JAQGMT010000044.1 GCA_028292185.1 Ramlibacter sp.
CGTCCTCCAGCCCGCTTTGCGCCGGCTGCGCGCTCTTTTCCAGCAGCACTTCGAAGCGGCCGCCTTGCATGCCCAAGCCTTGCATCGAGTGCGTGACCGCCTTGGCCAGTTGTGGCGCGGCTTTCGCGCGGGCCTTGGACACGGTGCGCGCCTCGGCCATGTAGCCGTCGGCGGCTTTTTTCTCCGCGCTCTCGAGCGCCGCCAGGTCGGCCGCGGCATCGAGCTGCGTCAATTCCGCTTTCCATGAGGCCAGCAGGCCGGGCAGCTCAGGCGGGGTGCGCTTGTAGCGGCGCGACAGCGACATCCACAGGGACATGCGCTCGTCGAGTTCGGCCAGGCGTTGCGGATCGAGGTCGGTCTTGCGCAGGTAAGCGTGCAGCGTGTGCGCGGCGTCTTCCGCCTGCGCCAGGCTGGAGGCCAGCACCTGCGCGAGTTCGGCGAAGGCGGGCTCCACGTGTTCCTGTGCTTGCAGCAAGCTTTGCGCTTGCGAGAGGGCAACGGTGGCGCTGCCGTCCTCGCCTTGCAGCACCTGCAGCGCCGCTTGCGCGGCTTCGAGCAGTGACTGCGAATTGGCCAGGCGCCCATGCTGGGTATTGAGGTCCTCCCACTCGTCGGCGCCGGGTGCGAGCTTGTCCACTTCGCCGATCTGCCAGGCCAGCCGCTCGCGTTCGCGCTGCAGCGAATCTTGCGCGGCGCGCGCGTCGGCCAAGGTCTTTTGCGCCAGGCGCCATGCCTGCCAGAGTTGCTGCAAGGCTTGCGTGTTCACGCCCGCGTAAGCATCCAGCAGCCCGCGCACGGCCTCGGGGCGCGTGAGGCTTTGCCACGCGTGCTGGCCGTGGATATCGAGCAGCTGGTCGGCCAGTTCGCGCAGCTGCGTCGCCGTGGCGGGCACGCCATTGATCCAGGCGCGGCTCTTGCCCTGCGCGTCGATGCTGCGGCGCAGGAGCAGGCTGTCTTCGGATTCGAAGCCCGCTTCCTGCAGCCAGGGCGCAAGGGCGGGCGGAAGGTCGAACTCGGCGCTGATGTCGGCACGCGCCGCGCCTTCGCGCACCACGCCGGCATCGGCGCGCGCGCCGAGCGCCAGTTGCAAGGCATCCACCAGGATGGACTTGCCGGCGCCGGTTTCGCCGGTGAGCACGCTGAAGCCGCCGGCCAGCTCGAGTTCGAGCTGGCGCACGATGACGAAATCACGCAGGGTGATGCGCTTCAACATGGGCGTGCGCTCGCCATCAGTTGCCCTCGTACCAATGCAGCTTCTTGCGCAGCGTGTCGAAGTAGGTCCAGCCGCGGGGATGCAGGAAGCGCACGCGATGTTCCGAACGTTTCACCGTCACGCGGTCGCCCTTGAGCAGCGATGCGAGCGACTGCATGTCGAAATTGGCGCTGGCGTCGCGCCCCGAGACCAGCTCGATGCAGATCTCCGAGGCGTCCGGAACCACCACCGGCCGGTTGGACAAGGTGTGCGGCGCGATCGGCACCAGCACCCAGCCCGGCGTGGACGGATGCAGCAGGGGGCCGCCGGCGGACAGTGCGTAGGCGGTCGAGCCGGTGGGCGAGGCGATGATCACGCCGTCGGCGCGCTGGTTGGCCACGAAATGGCCGTCGATGTCCACTTTCAGTTCCACCATGCCCGACGTGGCGCCGCGATTGACCACCACATCGTTCATCGCCAGCGCATCGAAGACGCAATGCCCGTCGCGCATCACGCGCGCGTGCATCAGGCTGCGGAAATCTTCCTCGTACTCGCCGGCGAGCATCGGCGTGAGCGTGGTGCGGAACTTGTCCAGCGGAATGTCGGTGATGAATCCCAGCCGCCCCTGGTTGATGCCGATCAGCGGCACCCCGTGGTGCGCCAGCTGCCGGCCAATGCCCAACATGGTGCCGTCGCCGCCCACCACCAGCACCAGATCGCACTGCGCCCCGATAGCCGGAACGTCAAGCGTGGTGTACCCTGTGATACCGGAGGCGGCAGCGGTGTCATGCTCCAGGATCACTTCGCAACCCTGGTCGGCCAGGAACTGCGCGATGTCCTCGAGCGCGGCGCGCGACGACCCGGCCGCCGATCCCGCAAGCGCGGCGTGGTACTTGCCCACGATGGCGACTTGGCGGAATTGGGATTTCATCGGCAAATTACATCATTAAAATGTTCGACAGGCGTGTGAATTAGCTCCAATCATGCTCGATGACCGTGCCAAGTTGTTGTTGAAAGCCCTGGTCGAGCGCTACATCGCCGAGGGGCAGCCGGTGGGCTCGCGAACGCTGTCGCGCGCCTCGGGCCTGGACCTCTCGGCCGCCACCATCCGCAACGTGATGTCCGACCTCGAGGAGCTGGGCCTCATCGCCAGCCCCCACACCTCGGCGGGCCGCATTCCCACCGCGCGCGGCTATCGCCTGTTCGTGGACACCATGCTGACGGCGCAGCGCGAACATCTCACGCCACCCACCTTGGCGGCCGACCAGCCGCAGAAGGTGATCACCAACGCGGCCCAACTGCTGTCCAACCTGTCGCAGTTTGTCGGCGTGGTGATGGCGCCGCGCCGCAGCTCGGTGTTCCGCCACATCGAGTTCCTGCGCCTGTCGGAAAAGCGCTTCCTGGTGATCATCGTCTCGCCGGACGGCGACGTGCAGAACCGGGTGGTGTTCACCGCCACCGACTACACGCAAACGCAGCTGATCGAAGCCGCCAACTTTCTCAACGCCAACTACGCCGGCATGGCGATCGAGACGGTGCGTGAGCGGCTGAAAACCGAAGTGGAGCAACTGCGCGGCGAGATCGGCGCGCTGATGCAGACAGCGGTGCAGGCGAGTTCGGACGCGATGAGCGAACAGAACGAAGTGGTGATCTCGGGCGAGCGCAACCTGCTGGCGGTGAGCGACTTTTCCAGCGACATGAGCCAGCTGCGCCGCGCCTTCGACCTGTTCGAGCAGAAGACGCAGCTGATGCGCCTGCTGGAAGTGTCGGGACAGGCCGCCGGCGTGCGGATCTTCATCGGCGGCGAAAGCAAGGTGGTCCCCTTCGAGGAACTGTCCGTCGTCAGCGCGCCGTATGAAGTGGACGGCCAGGTGGTCGGCACCGTCGGCGTCATTGGCCCCACCCGCATGCCCTACGACCGCATGATCCAGATCGTGGACATCACCTCCAAGCTGGTGAGCAATGCGCTGAGCCACAACAAGTAGGCTCTTACAATCGGTGCGTCGGGGCGTTAGCTCAGCTGCATGCCATCCTCCGGACTCGATGACTCGTGGCTAACCGAATACTGGCGCGATGCCCGGTGCCGGGGTGGCGCCGAAACCGCCACGGCTTATTACCGCTTCGCGCCCACCACTGGCTTCCACTAGAAGGCGCTGATCGGCCTTGGCCTGGGCATCAACAACCGAAGGGTCGGCTACCCTGCTCAGTTCTTCTCGCAAATCTTCCACGGTGCCGGCGAACTCTGGCAACGTTGCCAGGTCATGCAATTCCTCGGGGTCGTCGGCGAGGTTGAATAGCTGGGGTGCCAAGCCTTCGTAGTGAATCAACTTCCAATTGCCTCGGCGCAGCATGAAGGCCCCGGTGGCGGCGCCCGCGGCATGATATTCGGAGAACACGCAGCGCTGGCGGTCATCGGCCGCATGTGCGGTGTCCAGCAATGAGCGGCCGGGCCAGTCTCTTGGCGTCGGCAGGCCAAACCAGTCCAGGAGCGTAGGGCCCACATCCACCAGCGAGACCGGTGTACGTACGGTGGGCCGGAGCAGGCGGCCTGGAGCGCGCATCAACAGGGGCACCCTTGCGGACTCTTCATACATTGTGGATTTGCCCCAGAGGCCGCGTGCGCCCATGTTGTCGCCATGGTCGGCCGTATAGATAACCAGAGCCTCATCAGCCAAGCCCGACGCCTCGATGGCCTTGCACAGTTGACCGAAGTGCCAGTCCATGAAGCTGCACAATGCGCCATAGGATAGCAACGCGCGCCGCCTCAGGTCGTCGTCGAAAAGCATGGGCTCTTGTGCAAAGCAGGCGCGCAGCGCAGCATCGAACGGATGGTCAGTCGGCCGGTCTTCGGGGTGGCACCGCTTGGGTAGCGGGATGTCCTCCAGCCGGTATTTTTTTGCGAACTCTTCAGGTGCGATCAGGGGAAAATGCGGCGCCACGAAAGAGGCAAATAGCAACCAGGGCTTGTCACTGCCCGCATGCTCAGCGATCCATTCCGTACTGGCCTGTGCTACCGAGCGGTCGTAGGCGGTGTAGCTGCTCTCCCCGATCCCGATTTCCTTGACGAAGGCCTTGGCTTTGTGGCGTACGGGTAGCGGTTCACGTACCGACCCGAGCACATCCCCTTGGCCCTCGACCACGTGCATGGGCAGAAGCTGCCGAGTGAAGCCGGTGTCATCGTGTTCATTACGAAAATGCAACTTGCCGATGGAAGTCACGTCGATTCCGGCATCGCCTAGCAGATGGGTCCAACCTCGCGGCTCGCCGGTGTACGGCATTGCGTTATCCCAGTTTCGCGTCTGATGTGCGTAGCGGCCAGAAGTAAAGGCAGCGCGCGCCGGTATGCAAATGGGCGAATTGGTGTAGGCAGCGGTAAACGCTGACGCACCGCGGGCGAATTCGTCAATGAAGGGAGTCTTGATCCAGGGGTGGCCTTGTCCTGACACTGCAAGCCCTGAGTGCTCATCGGACATAACGACGATGGCAACCCGGCTCTTCTTGCCCGCTCCTTGCTGTTTGTGGATGCTCATGGATCAGGCTTCCATTTTGATGCCACTGTCTTTCACCACTCTGCGCCACACTGCCTGATCCTTCTCTACGTACTCGGCAAATGCGGCTGTTGACATAGGCATCGCGTCGACCCCTTCCTTTGCGAGTCTTTCCTTGATATCGGGCGTTAGCAGCATCCGTTGGGTGGCTTCGTGCAGCCGCACTGTGACAGCTTGCGGCAGCTTGGCTGGCCCCATTAATCCCACCCACTGGACAGCATCAAACTCTCCCAGCCCCAACTCGCCCAACGTTGGTACGTTGGGCAGCAGGGAGTGGCGGCGGGGGCCCGTGATCGCCAGGGCGCGCAGCCGGCCCGCCTTGATGTACTGCACAGCTCCTGCCAGTCCAGGCATGGCGTATTGCACCTGACCTCCCATGATGTCGGTCATCACAGGCGCGATACCCTTGTACGGCACATGTACGATGTCGAGGTGCGTCGCCAGCTTGAGGTGCTCAAACACCAGATGGGTGATGGTGCCCGGGCCCCCCGACCCAAAACTGTACTTGGCAGGCTTTGCACGACACTCTGCCAAGAACGCCGCAAAGTCAGCCGGCCCTCCTTGCGCCCGACACACCAGTACGTTAGGTGCACCGCCGATCATGGCAATTGGGGTAAAGCTCCGCGTTGGATCGTATGGCAGCTTGCGAATGGCAGGAAGCGTGCCGTGGGTGCTGACGAAACCCAGCAGCAGGGTATAACCGTCCGGCTCGCTACGGGCGACTGCCTGTGAGCCTATCTGGCCACCGGCTCCGCCCTGGTTGTCGATCACAAAGGTTTTTCCCAGGGCGCGGGTTAAGTAGTCGCCTGCGATTCGACCGATGATATCGGTTCCGCCTCCCGCTGGAGTTGGCACTATCAGCCTGATCGGCTGTGCCGGATATGTATCGGCGAGGCTCAGACGGCTGAAGGGGGCAACGGCTGCGCCGACAATGGCGCTCACTATCACTTGGCGCCTTGAAACTTGCCGTGTGTGCTGGCTGCGAGGTCTAAGCGCGTCGTAGTGCGTCAGTCCCTGTCTCCTAATCATTTATGTGGGCGTGGCCGCTCAGTCTACGGAGCGCTTCGCAGATGCGGAAATACAATCTCGGCAGAGTCCCCAGACAAAAATTGAATGGCCCTCAACCTGCACTACCTGAAGGCCTTTCTCGTGGTCGTGGAAGAAGGCAGCATAAGCCGGGCGGCGAGCCGGCTGCTGGTAGCACAGCCAGCTCTTGGCCGTCAAATCCGCCTCCTCGAAGAATCCCTCGGCGCGAAACTGCTGGAACGTTTGCCGACCGGGGTGCAGCCCACGGCCGCAGGCCGTCTGTTGCTTGTGCACGCTCGAGATATTTTGCGGGAGGTCACGCGAGCGGAGGCAGCAATCAGCCCCTACGGCCAGGAAGCGCAGGGAGACGTTATCGTGGCTTTGCCCACATCCATCGTGGGCCAGGTTGCTGGCTCGCTCTTCCGGAGCGTTCAATCGCGGTTTCCTCTGATCCGCTTGGTCTTGCGAGAAGGCGACAGCCATGTAATGCAAGAATGGATGCGCGACGGAACGGCCGACCTCGCATTGCTCCCAGAGGGCGACTCAGATGCCAGCCTGCACGCCACGGTTTGTGCCCGGCAGATGCTGTGCTTCTGCGGACGACCTGACTTGATTCCCGGCGGACTGCGACCAATGCCGTTGATCGAAGCGTTGACCTATCCTCTCGCGATGTCCGTACGGCCAAATCGGCTGCGTCGCGTGGTAGACGACGCAGCGCGCCAGTTGGGCCTTACCGTGCGGCCTGCTGTGGAATGCAGTTCAGGTCGCATGCTTTCGTTGCTGGCGCGCGATGGGGCGGCCTTCACCATTCAGCCTTGGGTTGGCCTTGTACCCGCGATCGTAGACGGTGTGGCAATTCTGCCCGTTGTAGAGCCCACAATGGTGCGCACCTTGGCTGTGGTTTGGAGCACGA
>JAQGMT010000053.1 GCA_028292185.1 Ramlibacter sp.
TTCTTCCGCGACTATGCGCTGGACGGCGCCGACGTGCGCTTCGACATGCGCGAGAACACCACCCAGCTGCTGCGGACGTCGAGCGAGCCATGGCGCGTGACGGTGGTCGACACCGGATTGGAGACCATGACCGGGGGGCGGATCCGCCGCGCCGCGAAGTACCTCAAGGACGGCCCGTTTTGCTGCACCTACGGCGACGGCGTCGCTGACATCGACATCAAAGGGGCGATCGCGTTTCACAAGTCTCGCGGCTTGCGCGCGACGGTGACCGCGGTGCAGCCGCCTGGGCGTTTCGGGGTGTTCACCTTGCATGCCGGCGATGACCGCATACCGAGCTTCAAGGAAAAGCCCGGCGGTGACGGCGCTTGGGTCAACGGCGGCTTCTTCGTCCTCGAACGCTCCGTCCTTGACCTCATCGACGGCGACCAGACCGTCTGGGAGCGCGAGCCCATGGAGCAACTGGCCAGGGACGGGCAGCTCGCCGCGTTCCGGCACCAGGGTTTCTGGCAGCCGATGGACACGCTGCGCGACAAGCAGACGCTTGAAGGGCTGTGGGCCACCGGCCGGGCGCCCTGGAAAGTCTGGCAGGAGCGCTGATGATTTTCAGCCCGGCGCCTTTGGCCGATGCATTCGTCATCGAAGCGCAGCGCCGCGAGGACGCGCGCGGCTGGTTCGCCCGCACATTTTGCGCACAGGAGTTCGCGCAGCATGGACTGCCCACCGAGATGGTGCAGACCAACATGTCCTTGACCCGCACGGCAGGTACGCTGCGCGGCATGCACTACCAGCTGGCGCCGCACGCCGAAGACAAGCTGGTGCGTTGTGTGCGGGGCGCGATCTGGGATGCGATCGTGGACATCCGTCCCAGGTCGCCGACGTATTGCCGCTGGTTCGGTGTCGAGCTGAGTGAGGAGAACTCACGCATGCTGCTCGTTCCCAAGGGATTCGCCCATGGCTTTGTCACGCTCAGCGATGACGCCGCCGTGACTTACCAGGTGTCCGCTTTCTATGCGCCGCAGGCCGAACGCGGCGCGCGCCACGACGATCCGGCATTCGGCATCGAGTGGCCGGTGCCCGTGCTCGACCTGTCCGACAAGGACCGCAACTGGCCGGACTTTGTGAGGGGGCCGCGATGATCCTGATCGATACCGCGCTGCAGCGCCGCGCCAGCGAAGGCCGGCCGATCCGCATCGGCCTGGTGGGCGCCGGCTTCATGGCGCGCGGTGTGGCGCTGCAGATTGCCTTGTCCGTGCCGGGCATGCGAGTGGCCGCGATTGCCAACCGGACGCTCGATGGCGCCCGTCGCGCCTATCGCGAGGCCGGGCAGGAGGAAATGCGCGCCGTCGATTCCTTGGCGTCGCTGGAAAGCGCAATCGCGGCCGGAATCCCGGCTGTGACGCAGGACGCACTGCTGCTCTGCCAGGCCGACGGCATCGAGGCCATCGTGGAAGTGACCGGGACCATCGAACACGCTGCGCGCGTGACGCTGGAGGCCAAACGGCACGGCAAGCACGTCGTGCTGAGGAACGCCGAGGTCGATGGCACCATCGGTCCCATCCTCAAGAGTTACGCGGACAAGGCGGGCGTGGTGCTGACGAGCGCCGACGGCGACCAGCCGGGCGTGATGATGAACCTGTTTCGCTTCGTGCGCGGCATCGGCGTCAAGCCCGTGCTGTGCGGCAACATCAAGGGGCTGCACGATCCGTACCGCAACCCGACGACACAGGAGGACTTCGCACGCCAGTGGGGCCAGAACCCTGCCATGGTGACTTCGTTCGCCGACGGCACCAAGATTTCCTTCGAGAACGCGATCGTGGCGAACGGCACCGGGATGCGAGTCGGCCGGCGCGGCATGTTCGGCCCGACGGTGCCCGCCGGCACGCCGGTGCAGCAGGTCGCGGACCTCTATCCGCTGGAAAGCTTGCTGCAGGGCCCGGGAATCGTGGACTACGTGGTGGGTGCCAGCCCGAGTCCCGGCGTGTACGTGCTGGGCACGCATGATCATCCGCAACAGCGGCACTACCTCAATCTCTACAAGCTGGGCGCGGGACCGCTGTATTGCTTCTACACCCCTTACCACCTGTGCCACTTCGAGGTGCCCAACACCGTGGCGCGCGCCGTTCTGTTCGGTGACGCCGCGCTTGCGCCGCTGGCCGGGCCGCTGGTCGAGGTGGTTGCCGCGGCCAAGAAGGATCTGCGTGCCGGTGAGGCCATCGACGGACTGGGCGGGTACATGACCTACGGCCTCGCGGAGAACTCCGGCATCGCCCGTGCCGAGGACTTGCTGCCCATTGGCTTGGCTGAAGGCGGTACCTTGCGGCGTGCCGTGGCCAAGGACGCGGTGCTCACCTTCGGCGACGTCGAGCTGCCCACCGGGCGGCTGTGCGATCGGCTGTGGCGGGAGCAACTTGCGCGTTTCGGCCCGCCCTCGCCCGTTCACTTCGGGCAGTGCTGAGCGCGCGGCATGGCACCGCGCATCGTCTTCGTGATCATGTCGGCGGTCGCGCGGCCGGCAACGGTGGATCAATTGGCGCGAGCGCTGACGCCGCACCAAGTGCTGGTGCATCACGATTTCGCGCAGACGCCTGAGTTCCGCCTGGAAGCGGGCAACGCATCGTTCGTTCCCGATCCGCGGCGCACCGGGTGGGCCAGCTTCGGCTTCGTGGAAGGCATCTTCCACTCGCTGGCGCACGCCGTGGCGCACCTGGACTTCGATTACCTCCAGCTCCTGAGCCCCACTTGCCTGCCGGTGAAACCGCTGGCGCAATTCGAGGCTCATGTCCGGCAGCCGGTGGACGCGCACTTCGGCGCGATCGACCTGCTCTCGGACGAAGAATGCATGGCCAATGTCAGTTATCGGGCGTTCACCGCGGCGGGTTCGCTGCAGCACCGCTTGCTGCGCCGGCTGAGCCGTGAATCACTGCGCGCGGCCACGGGACGGCGGCACGAAGCTGGCGTCTGGCTGCGCAGCGGCGGCAAGCCGAACTGGCGCGCCACGGCGGCGCGTCTGGCGGTGCGTGCGGCAGCCGCATGGGCCACTCGACGGCCTCCCTTCGCGTACGGACTGCGACCGTACTACGGCTCGGCCTGGTTTGGTGCCAAGCCGCGCGTCGTGCGCGGCCTGGTGGAGGCCTTCGCCGACCCCGGGTTGCGCGCTTACTTCAGCAGGCTGCGCATCTCGGAAGAGTTCCTGATCCCGACGCTGCTGATGCGGCTTGCGCCCAACCGCGGTCCGCTGAACCACTACATCAGCCGCTTCGATGAGGCTCACCCCATGACGATGGGCGAGGCCGACCTCGACGAATTGCGGTCGACCCCCGCCTTCTTCGCCCGCAAGTTCTGCGACGACCCCTGCGATCCCTTGCGGCTGCGGGTGCTCGATGAACTGGTGAGCGCCCCGACGAGGTGCGCTGCCGCAGCGTGAGGTGGAGATCCAGCGAACTTCAAAGCCGC
>JAQGMT010000064.1 GCA_028292185.1 Ramlibacter sp.
CTGGTGGACAGTGTCGCGCGGGCGCCCAAGGTGCGGCGGCCGACGAAGCCGACCAAGGCCTCCAAAAGGCGCAGGCTGGAAAGCAAGAACCTGCGCTCGCAGGTCAAGCTGCTGCGCGGCAAAGTGGACGACTAGACCCGCGAGCCCGCCCTGCGCGCGGGTGAACACCAGCTTGCCCGGCACGGGCATTCGGAGTAGTTTTCGGTGACACGCGCAATACAGGGGGTCCTCATGAAAACCTGTCCCATAGGTGCCGAGTCCGCCAGTCCTTCCAGTTCCTGGTTGTATCTGCTGGAGCGATTCGACGTGGGCGTGGTCCATCTCGACCGCGAGCTGCACGTGATGGGCATGAACGACTTCGCCCGGCGCAGCCTGCCGGTGCAGGAAAAGATGCCGTTCGGCAAGATCGTCACGTCCTTCCATCCGGAAGCGGCGCGGGCGAAAGTGAAATTCCTCCTGGGCCAGGCGGAGTGTCCGGTGAACAATGCGCCCCCCATGGCCATGATGATCAACATCCCGGACCGGGTCTTGTTGATCAAGGTCTCCAAGATGGGGGATGCCCAAGCCGCAACCACCGGCTACACGCTGGTGTTCTACGACATCACCGAGGTGGTGAGCCACAAACTGGAAGACGGTCCGGCGCACAGCACGGCCGAGGGTGGAGAAAGGCGCCAGTTGCGCAAGATCCCGACCATCAAGAAGAACCGGGTGTTGCTGGTGGACGTGCCCAGCGTCTCCTTCATCCGCTCGGAGGGGCATTACACCTGGGTCCATACCGCGCAAGGCAACCAGTTCTGCAACCTCAATATCGGGGACCTGGAAAGCCGGCTCGATCCGCAGCTGTTCCTGCGGGTGCATCGCAGCTACATCGTCAACCTGTCGCAGGTGGACGAAATCGTGCGTGACGAGGGGCGCATGACGCTGCGCATGATGGGCTCGACGCCGGTCGAGATCCCCGTGTCCCGCCTGAGCGCCCCGCGGCTGATGGATCAGCTTGGGCTGGGCGAGTCCGTTTCCGTCAAACCCTGAAGACCTGCGATTGCCGGCCGCCGGCCGCAGCCTGCGCCGCGGCGGCTCATCGTTCGTGCACCCTTACTGCCGTTCGTGCGTCGCGAGCCACCGTTGAATCCTTGGTCGCCCTCCAAGGCTGGGCATTTCGTAGAGTCGTGCCCCCGAGAGTCCGTCGGACCGCAAGGAGACATGGTGATACCGCATCCCTTTGAATACCACGCGCCGACCAGCCTGCCGGACGCGATTGCGCTGATGGGCCGATATGGCGACGAGGCGAAATTCCTGGCCGGCGGACACAGCCTGCTGCCGATGATGAAGCTGCGCTTCGCCCAACCTGGGCACCTGATCGACCTGGGCAAGATCCCCGACCTGAAGGGAATCTCGCAGGTGGGCAACGAAATCCACATCGGTGCCATGACCACCGAAAACGAGTTGGTCTGGTCGAAGCTGCTGGCCGAGAAGGCGCCGCTGCTGGTCGAGGGCGCGCGCCTGATCTCGGATCCACAGGTGCGCTACAAAGGTACTGTCGGCGGCGACATTTCGCATGGCGACCCGGGCAACGATCATCCGGCGCTGATGCTGGCGCTCGACGCATCCTTCGTGCTGAAAGGCCCGAAGGGCGAGCGGGTCGTCAAGGCCGATGGCTTTTTCCTGGGCCTGTATTCCACCTTGATGGAACCCGGTGAAATCCTCACTGCCATCCGGGTGCCGATTCCGGCGCCGGGCACCGGCTGGGCCTACGAGAAGCTCAAGCGCAAGATTGGCGACTTCGCTACCGCGGCGGCCGCGGTCTTGCTGAAGATGAAAGGCCCCGTCGTCGAGAGCGTGAGCATCGCGCTGACGAACCTGGGCGCGACGCCGCTCAAGGCGAGCGCGGCCGAAGCGTTCCTGCGCGGCAAGAAACTCGACGAGGCGGCGCTGCAAGAGGCCGCACGCCTGGCCATGAGCATCTGCGACCCCGCGCCCGACCAGCGCGGCGACGCGCAATACAAGACGGCGATGGCCGGCGAAATGACACGGCGGGCGCTGCTGTCGGCGCACTCACGCGCCGCGAACTAACGACCCCGCACATCAAGGAGTACGACATGGCCACCAAACACATGGTGTCGTTCACGCTCAACGGCAAGGATGCCGACGTGGTGGTGGAGCCGCGCGAGCTGCTGATCCACACGCTGCGCGAAAAGCTGTTGCACACGGGGCCGCACATCGGCTGCGAAACGTCGCACTGCGGCGCCTGCACCGTCGACCTGGACGGGATGTCGGTGAAGTCGTGCACCGTGCTGACCGTGCAATGCACAGGCTCGCAGATCACGACCGTCGAGGGCCTGGAGCAGGGTGGCGTGTTGCATGCGCTGCAGCAGGCCTTTCACGAGGAGCATGGCCTGCAATGCGGGTTCTGCACGCCGGGCATGCTGACGCGCGCCTACCGGCTGCTCAAGGAGAACCCGAACCCCACCGAGGAGGAGATCCGCTACTGGATTTCCGGCAACCTGTGCCTCTGCACCGGCTACCAGAACATCGTCAAGGCGGTGCAGTCGGCCGCCAGGAAGATGTCGGCGGTCCCCGCCTGAGCGGCGCACTGCATCCCCGTTCAAAAAAACCAGCCGGAGACCAATCATGGGCGATATGTCGGAACTCCTCGAGCGCGAAAAGAAGCTCGATGGCATGGGCACCTCCCTGCTGCGCAAGGAGGACGCGCGTTTCATCCGTGGCCAGGGCACGTACGTCGACGACGTCAAGCTGCCAGGCATGCTGTTCGGCGCTCTCGTGCGCAGCCCGTACGCGCATGCGCGCATCAGGTCCATCGACAAGAGCAAGGCGCTCGCGTGCCCCGGGGTGGTGGCCGTGCTCACCGCCGATGACCTGAAGCCCGTCAACCTGCACTGGATGCCCACGATGGGCGGCGACGTGCAGGCGGTGCTGGCGGACAAGAAAGTCTGCTTCCAGATGCAGGAAGTCGCGATGGTGCTGGCCAACGACCGCTATGCCGCGGCCGACGGCGCGGCGCTGGTCGAAGTCGATTACGAGGAACTGCCGGCCATCGTCGATCCGAAGAAAGCGATGCTGCCCGACGCGCCCATCATCCGCGAGGACATCGCCGAGAAAAAGGAAGTGGGCCATGGCCCGCGCACCCATCCCAATCACATCTTCACCTGGCAAGCGGGTGACAAGGCCGCGGCCGATGCGGCGTTCGCCGGCGCCGCTGTCACCGTGAAGGAGGAAATCCTCAATCCCCGCGTGCACCCGTGCCCGCTGGAAACCTGCGGCTGCGTGGCCTCATTCAACAAGACCACCGGGCAGCTCACGGTGTATCTCACGACGCAGGCTCCGCACCTGGTGCGCACCGTGCTGGCGATGTTGTCGGGTGTCGCCGAAAGCAAGATCCGCGTGGTGACGGGCGACATCGGCGGCGGCTTCGGCAACAAGGTGCCGATCTACCCCGGCTACGTGGTGGCGATCGTCGCGTCCATCGTCACCGGCGTGCCGGTGAAGTTCATCGAGTCGCGGATCGACAATATTTCCACCACCGGATTTGCGCGCGACTACCACGGGGTGGGCGAACTCGCCGCCGACAAGGACGGCCGGATCAAGGCTTTGCGCTTCACCGCACTGGCCGATCACGGGGCATTCAACTCGCATGTGTCGGCGACCAAGCTGCCGGCGGGCCTGTTCTCCATCTGCACCGGCTCGTACGACATTCCGAACGCCTACTGCCGCGTCGATGCGGTGTACACCAACAAGGCGCCGGGCGGCGTCGCCTACCGCTGCTCGCTGCGGGTCACGGAGGCGGTGTACCTGATCGAACGCATGATCGACGTACTGGCGCAAAAGCTCGGGATCGACAAGGCCGAGATCCGCCGCCGCAACTTCGTCAAGCGCGAACAGTTCCCCTACACGACGGCGTTCGGCTGGACCCTCGACAGCGGCAATTACGAGCCGGCGCTGGAGAAGGTACTCAAGGCGGTCGATTACGACGGGCTGCGCCGCGAGCAGGCGCAGAAGCGCGCGAAGGGCGAGTTGATGGGGATCGGCATCGCGACCTTCACCGAGATCGTCGGCGCGGGGCCCACCAAGGTCTGCGACATCCTGGGCATCGGCCTGTTCGACAGCTGTGAAATCCGCGTGCACCCGACCGGCGCCGTGATCGCGCGCCTGGGCACCCAGTCGCAGGGCCAGGGCCACGCCACCACGTACGCGCAGATCATCGCCACCGAGCTGGGCCTTCCAGCCAGCGACATCGTGGTGGAGGAGGGCGACACCGACAAGGCGCCTTATGGCGCGGGCACCTGGGGTTCGCGCTCGACTCCCGTCTCGGGCGCGGCGACCGCGAAAGCCGCGCGCAAGATCAAGGACAAGGCCCGGCAGATCGCCGCGCACCTGCTGGAGGTGGGCGAGGGCGACCTGGAATGGGAAGTGGATGGCTTCAAGGTCAAGGGCAATCCGAGCCAGGCCAAGAGCATGAAGGAGATCTGCATGGTGTCGCACACCGGCAATCTGCCGGCAGGCATGGAGCAGGGCCTGAATGCGGTGGCCTACTACGACCCGCCCAACATGACCTATCCGTTCGGCGCGTACCTGTGCGTGGTGGACATCGACAAGTACACGGGCGAGACCAAGGTCCGGCGCTTCTACGCGCTGGACGACTGCGGCACCCGCATCAACCCGATGATCATCGAAGGCCAGATCCACGGCGGCCTCACGGAGGCCTTCGCCGTGGCGATGGGCCAGCAGATGCCGTTCGACGAGAACGGAAATCACCTGGGCAACAGCCTGATGGACTATTTCCTGCCGACCGCGGTGGAAACGCCGCACTGGGAAACCGATTTCACCGTCACGCCCTGTCCGCATCACCCGATCGGGGCCAAAGGCGTGGCGGAGTCGCCGCACGTCGGGGGCATCCCCTGCATCAGCAATGCCGTGATCGACGCGTTCGCGCACCTGGGCGTGACCCACATGGACATGCCGCACAGCGCCTACCGGGTGTGGCAGCAATGCAATGCGCTGGGGATCAACCAACGTTGATGTGAATCCGGCGGGCCGCCAGGCGGGTCCGCGTCGTGAGGGCGGTTTATGAAAGTCCAGCTCGAAAAAAGCTTCGCGATGCCAGGGTCGGCGGAAACCGCCTGGGCCTTGCTGCAAGACATGGAGCGGGTGGCCGGCTGCATGCCCGGCGCCAAAATCACCGAGCGCGTCGACGAGCGGCATTACAAGGGCACGGTGTCGGTCAAATTCGGGCCCGCCAGCATGTCGTTTCGCGGCGAGGTGGAAGTCAAGTCGCTCGAGCCGATGTCGCGCACGCTGCGCCTGCTGGGCAGAGGCGCGGACACGACCGGCAGCTCCGGCGCGGCGATGGACCTGACGGCGCGGGTCGATGAGCTCGATTCGCTCTCCTGCAACCTGGTGGGCACCAGCGAGGTTTCGATGAGCGGCAAAGCGGCCACTTTCGGCGGCCGCATGATGAGCACCGTGGCGGATCAGGTATTGAACCAGTTTGCGGCCAACTTCGCCGTGCAGGTGCAGGCGTTGCAGGGGCAGGCGTTGCAGGTGCAGGCGTTGCAGGGGCAGGCGTTGCAGGGGCAGCAGGCGCAACAGCCGCGGGGTGGCGCAGGCGCCCAGCCGCCTTCCACGCCCGCTGACGCGCGCGTCGAGGCGCCTGCGGCGCAACTCAACGGATTCGGGTTGCTGCGGACCGTCGTCCTTGGATGGTTGCGCAACCTGTTCGGGACAAAGAAGGCATGAGCGGCGAGCGCGCTTTTGTCGTGGCCGGCCTGCAGAAGGATCTCGCCGATGCCGGTTATGTCGCGGAACCCAGCCTGGTCGCGGCCGTGCTGCTGATGCTCGATCTGGGCCGGCCCTTGCTGCTCGAGGGCGACGCCGGCGTCGGCAAGACCGAAATCGCGAAAGTGCTAGCCACCGTGCGCGGCACGCGCCTGATCCGCCTGCAATGCTACGAAGGGCTGGACTCTCATTCGGCGATGTACGAATGGAACTACCAGCGCCAGTTGCTGGCGATCAAGCTGCTCGAGCAGGATGACCGCGGCATTGCACAGAAGGAACAGGATATTTTTTCCGAGCGCTACCTTCTGAAGCGCCCGCTGCTCGAAGCCATCAGTTGCGACAAAGCCCCGGTCTTGTTGATCGACGAGGTCGATCGCGCCGACGAGGCATTCGAAGCGTACCTGCTCGAACTGCTCTCCGATTTCCAGATCTCCATCCCCGAACTGGGCACCGTGCGAGCCCTCACCCGGCCGCTCGTGGTGATTACCTCGAACGGCACGCGCGAGTTGTCGGACGCCCTGCGCCGGCGCTGCCTCTACCAGTACATCGACTACCCCGACTACGAGAAAGAGCTGGCGATCGTCCGAAAACATGTGCCGCAAATACCAGCGGCCCTGGCGACGCAAATTGTCGCCTTCGTCCAAAGCGTGCGCCGCATGGAGCTGCAAAAGAAGCCGGGCATCGCCGAGACGCTGGACTGGACGGCGGCATTGTTGCGGCTGGGCATTTCCGTCATCGAAAAGGACGGCGCCGAGCGCATCCTGGAAACGCTGAGCGCCTTGATCAAGACCCGAGGGGACCGCGCCGCGTTCCCGCCCGCGGTGGTGGCGCGATTGGCGGCCGCATGTTGAGCCTGGTTGAATCTTCTGTCGAAGCGCTCGCAGGTGCGCGCTTGACCGCCTTTCCAGGCTTTCTGCGCGCCAACGGCTTCGCCGTGGGCGGCGGTGATGCGGTGCAAGTGCTTCAGGCAGCGCAACGTGTCGGCGTGCTCGATTCGCAGATGCTGCGCTGGAGCCTGCAAGCGCTGCTGTGCGGGCGCGCCGACGAATGGCGCCGCTTCGACGAGCTCTTCGACGCGTGGTTCCTGCCGCCGAACCGATGGAAGTCACCGCAGGCCCGGCACGCCGATGCCCCGGGCTTGGCCGGCGGCTGTTCCGACGATGCCATCGGCGATCAAGCAGCGCAGGACGACCCGCCGATGCGCCCGCGCGACGTGGCCAGCCGGCTCGAGACTTTGTCGAGCGCGGACTTTCGCACGCTCACCGAACGCGAACATGCGCTGGACGTGGAGGCGCTGATGCGCCGCTTTGCACGCCGCTTGAAGCGTATCCAGCTGCGCCGTGAAGCGCGCGCGCGACAGCGCCGCCGCCTCGACCTGCAGTCCACGATCCGTCGCAGCGTCGCCAGTGGCGGGACGCCATTCAACCTGGCCTGGAAGGCTCACCGCCGGGTGCGCCCACGCCTGGTGCTGCTGCTGGATGTCAGCAGGTCCATGGCGCTGTACAGCTTTTTCTATTTGCGGCTGGCGCGCGCCTTGGCCGGCGAACTGGCCGACGTACACAGCTTCATCTTCCACACGCGCGTGACCGGCGTGTCGGAGGCACTGCGCGATCCCGACCCCTGGCGCGCGCAGGAGCGGCTGCATCTGATCGCGCAGGGCTGGGCCGGCGGAACGCGCATCGGCGAGAGCATCGCGCAGTTCAACCGCGAGCACGCCGCGCGGCTGGTCAATTCCCGCACCGCGGTGATCATCATGAGCGACGGCTATGACACCGGCGAGCCCAAGGTGCTGTCGGACGCGCTGGGGCAGATGCGCCGGCGCGCGCGCCGCATCGTCTGGCTCAATCCGCTGTCCAAGCGTCCGGGCTACGCACCGACCTGCCAAGGCATGCAGGCCGCCATTGCGCACCTCGACTTGTTGGCGCCCGGCGCCGACCTGGCCAGCATCGCGGCCGTGTTGCCGAACCTCATCGAAGCCCTGGCATGACTGCGACCGACTTGCTCGACTACGCACAGACGCTGAGTCGCCGTGGCGAGCGCTATGCCATGGTGACTGTCGTGCGCGTCACGCCGCCGACCTCGGCGTACGTGGGCGCGCAGGCGATCGTGCTGGCCGATGGCAGTCTGCATGGCTCCGTCGGCGGGGGCTGCTCCAAGCAGGTCGTGGCGGACGCGGCGCGCGAGGCGATCCAGAGCGGCATGGCCAAGCTGGTGCGCATCAGCAATGCTGCGGCCCGGCCGCTCGAGCACGGGGTGGAGCTGCGCGCCATGCAGTGCGCCAGCGACGGCGAGGTCGAGGTCTTCATCCAGCCGCACACGCCGGCGCCCTTGCTGCTGGTGCTCGGCGCAACACCGGCGGCCGCGCACGCGCGCAGCTTCGCCGAACAAAGCGGCTTTCGCGTGACCGATGGCGCCGAGGGTGCCCAGAGCACACCCGTCGATATCGCGCTGGTCGCCACGCAAGGCGAAGGAGACGCGGACGCCTTGTTTCGGGCGCTGGCGAGTTCCGCGCGGCATGTGCTGCTGATCGCCAGCCACAAAAAAGGTGAATGGCTGCGCGAGGCGATGCGCCAGCGCGGCGTGGACGAGCAGCGGCTGGCCTTGATGCAGTGGCCTGCAGGCCCCGACATCGGGGCCCACAGCCCCGCCCATATTGCGCTGGCGGCCGTGGCCGGAGCGGTGGCCTGCTGGCAAAACGCAGCCACCAAGGCAAGGGACGGCGAAGCGGCTGTAGCCGAGGCGTCGGCCTCGCCCCGGGGCCCCGATCCGGAGCCCCTGGGCTACGTCAATCCGGTGTGCGGCATCGGCCTGGATCCGGCCGTGGCGCGCCACACCATCGTCTACCGGGGCGAGCCGTTCTATTTCTGCTGCGACGGCTGCAAGCTGGAATTCGAGCGCGACCCCGCGAAATATGCCGCGATCCAGGCGCGCCGCACGGCCGCCGGTCTTGCGGTGCCCACTGCCAGCATGGAGGCCATGTGAACACGCCGGCGATGCGCTTTTCGGCCGTGGTGCTGGCGGCGGGGCTGTCGTCCCGCATGGAAGGACCGCACAAGATGATGCTGCCGGTCGGCGGCGAACCGGCCATCCGCCGCACCGTGCGCGCGGTACTCGATGCGGGCGTGCATGAACTGGTGGTGGTCACCGGCTACCAGGGCCGCGACGTGATCAAGGCCTTGTCGGACCTGCCTGTGACCCTACAGCCCAACATCCGCTATGAAGATGGGCAAATGACCTCGGTGGCGGCCGGCGTGGCGGCCCTGGCGAAACCCACCGAGGCCATCATGGTGTGCCTGGGCGACATGGTGCTGATCACGGCGGACGACTACCGCGAACTGATGGCGGTCTACGAGGCGCATTCGGACTTCTCGATCGTGGCGCCTCGCTACCAGGGCGAACGCGGCAACCCGATCCTCTTCGCTGCCGCTTACGCCCCGGAGGTCGCCGCCGGCCGACGCCTCATCGGTTGCCGCAAGTTGATCCAGGAGTATCCCGACGAGACGTATTTTCACGAGGTCGCGCACGACCGCTACTCGATGGACATGGATACGCCGCAAGACTACGCGCGGGTGTTGTCGCGGCTCGGCGTCGCGCAGGGCGAGACTGCATGACGATGGGCGCCGGCCTTCCGCAAATCACCCCGGCGGAGCATTCGCCCGGCGCGACGCCGGCGGTCGCCACGCTGTGGGTCAGCGCCGGCGTGGTCACGCTGCTCGGGTTGAGCTGGCGCTTTTCCGGCGGGGGGATGGACGCGCAAAGCACCTGCTGGCTGGCCGTCACGCTGCTGTCCATCCTGGGCGGTTGCGCTGCGTTGGGGTGGTTGCGGCGGGCGAGCGTGGGCCCGACCGCGCCGCAGCTGATGCTGCTGCTCGGTGCCCTGGGGATGGCGGGCGGACTGTGGTGGGACACCGGGGCCGGCGGTTTTGCGGCAGTTGCCGCACTGTGCCTGAGCGAACCGCTCGATCTGGCCGCTACTTTGTCGCTGCACTGGGAGCACTTGCCAATGATGCACATAGGCATGATCGCCGCAGGGCTGGCCACTGGCCCCCTGCTGCGAAGCCTGCGGCGGGGCTGCCGCCGCCAGTTTTGCGCACGGCTGGCGCAAAACCTTGTCTGCTCGGGCTGGATGGTGACCGGCATGGCCGCAGGCGCCCTGGTGTTCACGCACTTGGCCGCGCAGGTAGGGGGAGGCCCGCCGATGGCCATGCTGGGAGGCATGTTCAGCGGCATGGTGTGGGGCATGGTTGCCAGCGTTTCCCTCTACCGCACGTGGGTGCGCATCAGCGCCGGCGGCAACTGAACTGCTGTCGAGGTTGAGGCGCTTCGGCAGGCGCTGCCATCCCGCGCGACCAGAGGGCCGCACCTTGCAAACCCGGCCGACGAGCGGTACAATCCTTGCTTCACGACCAAACGGGCGGGTAATCACCGCCCGTTTTATTTGGTCGATCGCTTTCAAGGGACAACGCACAGCAGTGGCACTGCAGGACATCGTCGCGCAGACCGTGACCGGACTCGGGTACGAACTGGTGGAGATCGAGCGCTCCGCCGGCGGCCTGCTGCGCATCACGATCGATTTGCCGTGGGAACCGGCACGCGAGCAGTTCGTCAATGTAGAGGACTGCGAAAAGGTGACGCGGCAACTGCAGTTTGCCCTGGAAGTGGAAGGTTGCGAATACCAGCGGCTCGAGGTGTCATCGCCGGGCCTGGATCGGCCGTTGCGCGGCGAGAGGGATTTCGAGCGCTTTGCCGGCGAGGTGGTCGACATCACGCTGAAGGCGCCGATGGGCGCGCTGGCCGATGGCCAGGTCGCGGCCAATCGCAAGAAGTTTCGCGGCACGCTGGAACGGGCAGAGGGTGGCTGGCAGATCGTCTGGAGCGAGGAACCGCTGGCCAAGCCGGGCCAGAAGGTGAGCCGCAAGAGGGCGCCTGCGCCCGTGCGGGCACTGGGTTTCAGGCTGGACGAGCTGAAGGAAGCGCGGCTGGCCCCGATAGTGGATTTCAAAGGCAGAAGGCCGAAGGCAGAGAGAGAGTCCTGAAAATGAATCGCGAATTGTTGATGCTGGTGGATGCGATCTCGCGCGAGAAGAACGTCGAACGCGACGTGGTCTTCGGCGCGGTCGAATCCGCCATGGCACAGGCCACCAAGAAACTGTACCCGGGCGACGTGGACATCCGCGTGGTGGTCGACCGCGATAGCGGCGACTACGAGACCTTCCGCCGGTGGCTCGTCGTGCCCGATGACGCCGGCCTGCAGAACCCCGACGCCGAAGAGCTGCTCATGGATGCCCGCGAGCGGGTGGCCGACGTCGAGGTCGAGGAATACATCGAGGAATCGGTGCCCTCCGTTCCGATCGGGCGGATCGGCGCGATGGCCGCCAAGCAGGTGATCCTGCAGAAGATCCGCGACGCCGAGCGCGAGATGCTGCTGAACGACTTCATGTCGCGCGGCGACAAGATCTTCGTGGGCACCGTCAAGCGCATGGACA